>JBAPVZ010000798.1:0-2548 GCA_049283435.1 Candidatus Dormiibacterota bacterium | reverse complement strand
GCCTCGATCTGCCGAGCCCGGCGTCGAGCCCGTTCGGCCACGCTTGCCGTGAGGTAGATCTTGCGCGACGCCCCCGGGAAGACGACCGTGCCGATGTCCCGGCCCGCCATCACGACGCCGCCATCAGCGAGGCGACGCTGCTGCTTGACGAGCGCAGCCCGCACGCCACCGACCCTGGCCACGCGCGACGCACCCTCGCTGGCCTCGGCGCTGTAGACATGCCCGGTGAGGTCATCGCCGGCGGCCTCGACCTGCCGGCCGTCGATGCGGATCGGCACCGCCTCCGCGAGCTCGGTGAGCCGGCACTCGTCGTCGTCGTCGATGCCGCGACGCGCGGCGAGCCAGCCGATCGCCCGATACATCAGCCCGCTGTCGACGAACGGCAGCCCGAGCGCGCCGGCGACGCGCTCGCCGACGGCCGACTTGCCGGACCCGGCGGGCCCGTCGATCGCGACGATCACGGGGTCGCTGCCTCGAGACCGGTCGCCCGGCGGAGCGCCGCCACCTCGGGCGGCCGGAGTGCGCGGACATGGCCCTCCCGGAGGCGGCCGAGCCGGATCGGGCCGAACGAGGTGCGCTGCAGGCGGCGCACCGGATGGCCGATCGCCTCGCACATGCGACGCACCTGGCGGTTGCGCCCCTCGTTGAGCGCGATCCGGAGGTCGCTGAGCCCGTTCCCCGACCCGAGCAGCTCCACGTCCGCGGGCTGGGTCGGGCCGTCGTCGAGATCGATGCCGCGGCGCAGCCGGCGCAGGTCGCGCTCGGGCGGCGTGCCGGCGATGACGGCAAGGTATTCCTTGGCGACCTTCCAGCGCGGGTGCAGGAGCCGGTTCGCGAGCTCCCCGTCGTCGGTGAGGAGGAGCAGGCCCGACGAATCCATGTCGAGGCGGCCGACGGGAAACAGGCGGCTCCCGCGGGCCTCCGCGGGGAGCAGGTCGAACACGGTCCGCCGCCCCCCGGGATCCGCAGCGGAGACGATGACCGCGATCGGCTTGTTGCAGGCGAAGTAGCGATGACGTGCCCGAGGCGACTCCACCGGTCGCCCGTCGGCGGTCACCTCGTCCCGGGAGGAGTCGATCTCGATGCCGTTCGGGGGCGGTACCCGGCCGTTGACGCGGACGCGGCCCGCCGCGATCATCGCGTCCGCATGCCGGCGCGATGCAACCCCGGCCCGCGCGAGGTACCGGTTCAGGCGCTCGACGGGCATGCGCCATCCTCCCGGCGCCGCAGAGTACGCCCAGCCGCCCCTCCTAACACCCGGCCTTGACAGGCGACGCCCGGCGCGAGATCGTGCGCCCAACTCCCCCGGGTGGGGGGAATGGGGCTGGGGGTGGGCTCAGCAACTATGGCCGCCTCTCCTAACACCCTGTCTTGACAGGCGACCGCCGGCGCGAGATCGTGGGCCCAACTCCCCCGGGTGGGGGGAATGGGGCTGGGGGTGGGCTCAGCAGCAGTGGCCACTCCTAACACCCGGTCTTGACAGGCGACCGCGGGCGCGAGATCGTGGGCCCCACTCCCCCGGGTGGGGGGTATGGGGCTAGGGGTGGGCTCAGCCACAGTGTGCGCATCGGTCGAGTTTGGGCGGGCGCCGGAGGCGGAGCTCACGCGCCCTCTCCGGACGGCCCGGCGCCCGCGCCCTCCCTGCTCTCCTCCGCCTCCTGGTCGGCGCTCGTTTCGATGTCCGTCTCCACCTCGGGGCGCGGTGCTCGCGGGGGAGCCGGCAGCTCGTCCAGCGACTCCAGCCCCATCACCTGGAGAAACCGCATCGTCGTGCCGTAGAGGCGCGGCTGCCCTGGCGTGTGCTCTCGCCCGACCTCGATGACGAGGCTGCGCAGCTCCAGGTTCGCGAGCACTCCATCCGAGTTGACGCCTCGGACCTGCTCGATCCGGGCCCGCGTCACGGGCTGCTGGTAGGCGACGATCGCGAGCGTCTCCAGCGCCGCCGGCGAGAGCCGCCCCGAAACCTCGGGCCGCATCGCGCGGCGGACCGCGGGCGCCAGCTCGGGCCGCGTCACGAGCTGGATCTGATCCTCCTGGCGCTGCAGCATCACACCGCGTCCCGCCAGCTGCTCGTGCAACACGGTCAGCGCGTCCTCGATCGCTGCTCTCGATGCGTCGGTCGCCTGCTGGAGCTCCCGCACCTTGAGCGGCCGGTTCGAGCTGAAGAGAATCGCCTCCAGCGCCGGCGTGAGCGGCAGCGCCTGGCCGTGCTCGGCGTCGCCCTCCCTCACGCCGCCTCCACCCAGATCGATTGGAACGCCTCATCCTGCCGCACGCGGATCGTACCCCGGCGCAGCAATTCGAGCAGGGCGACGAACGTGACGACGGCCTCCAGGCGATCCTCACATTCGAGGATCAGCTCCCCGAGATCGAACGGTCCCTTCGTGAGGCGGCGCTGCACGACGTCCACCTTGTCCTCCAGGGTCCACGCGTTGCCGACGACGACGAGCGGCCGCGGGGGCAGCCGTTCGAGCAGGCTCTGAAACGCGATGACGAGCGCGCTGACGTCCAGCGGCTCCTCCTGTCCGACCGCCTCCACCTCGCGCGC
>JBAPVZ010000797.1:0-6420 GCA_049283435.1 Candidatus Dormiibacterota bacterium | reverse complement strand
GCGTCGTCGATCCCGAGCGCCCCGAGCCGGTCCCGCCGGGCGCCCCGCTGCGCGCCCGGGGCGTCTCGGTGCGGTACGGTCCCGAGGCTCCCTGGGCGCTGCGCGACGTCGACCTCGAGCTACGCCCGGGCCGTCGCGTCGCGATCGTCGGTCCGTCCGGCGCGGGCAAGTCGACGCTCGCGGCAGCGCTCGTCCGCTTCGTCGACGTCGACGACGGTCGCATCACGCTCGGCGATGTCGATCTGCGTGCGATGACGCAGGCCTCGCTCCGCGCGACGGTGTGCCTCGTCGCGCAGGACGCGCACGTCTTCGCCGGCTCGCTGCGCGCGAACCTGCTGCTCGCCAGACCCGGGGCGACGCAGGCGGAGCTCGATGGTGCGGCGCGCCGGGCCGAGCTGCTGTCCTGGATCGAGAGCCTGCCGGAGGGGTGGGACACGCCGGCGGGCGAGCTCGGAGCACGGATCTCCGGCGGCCAGCGGCGGCGCCTCGCGCTCGCGAGGGGGTATCTGGCCGCGGCGCCGATCGTCGTGCTCGACGAACCCGGCGCGCACCTCGACGAGCCGACGGCGGACGCGATCACGCGCCACCTGCTCGGCGCCGGCGGCCCCCGGACGCTGCTGCTGGTGACGCATCGGCTGCCCGGCCTGGAGCGCGCCGACGAGGTTCTCGTGCTGGAGGCGGGGCGAATCACCGAGCGCGGCGCCCCGCTCGACCTCCTGGCGCGGCCGAGCCGGTTCCGCCGGCTGTGGGAGCTGCAGGCGGCGGCCGGGTCCGCAGCCGGCGCGACGGGCGGCGCACGATGAGCCCATGGCGACCGGCTACATCCGCTGGTATCGAGATCCGATGCTGGAGTACGACTTCGCGAACCAGCTGCAGCGGTTGCGAGAGCTCGGCTGCACCTTCGCCGAGGCCGACGAGAAGCCGGAGCAGCCACCGCTCGTCGAGCGGATCGCGACGGCCGACGACCTGACGCTGCACCTGCGCCCGCCGTCGGGGCCGATCGTGCCGGTGCGCTTCAGCCGCCTGCGGCCGGATCTCCTGCTGCAGGTGTACCTGCTCACCGGCAGCCTGGCCGAGACCGACGTCGTCGAGGCGGTGCTGTGGGACGCCTACCGGCGCAACCTCGCCTCGACGCGGGCGCTCGTGATCGACCGTGTCGGCCACGCCCGAACCGTGCCCTGGGACGAGGTCGTGCTGCAAGGGGGTGGGGCGGTCGAACCGCTGCCCGACGTCGTCCTGCTCCGGGAGGAGTCGGATCCGCCGACCCCGTTCACCCGCTTCACGCTGATCGAACACCGCCCCGGCGGCTGAGGCGACCGCGCTGGCGCCCGGCGGACCGACTCCTCACGCGTCCAGCCGCGAAAGACGCAGTCCGGGTCCAGCGCCACGAACAGACCGTGCACATGGGGCGTTCCACATCTGTGCCGTCGGTCCGGCCTGCTCACGAGCCTTCAGTTGCTGGGCTCCGCCTCGGCGCTCCCTCGGGCGGCCCGACCGCGCAGGGTGGGCGCGGCGTCGGCGTCGGACACCCCTAGCGCCGACAGCGCGCCCAGCCCGGCGATCGCGGCGGCGACCAGGAACGCGATGCGGTAGGCGGCCAGGTGCGGGGACGTCACCGCGTTCGAGGTGAGGGTCGGGTGGAGGATGCCGAGGGTGGTGGAGAGCACGCTGACCCCGATCGCGGCACCGGCCTGACGGGCGGAGTTGAAGATCGTGGAGGCGGCGCCGGTATCCCGCTTGGAGATGGTGGCGAACGCCGACACCTGAGCCGGCATGAAGACGTTGGCCTGCCCGATGCCGAGCAGGAACATGAGCGTGCGGAAGACCCACAGGTTGGTGCCGGGCGGCACGGCGGCGATGAGGGCGATCGCGATCCCCACCACCAGGAGGCCTCCCGCGAGAAGCCGCCGAGGCCCGACGACGGGGTAGAGCCGCGAGGTGAGTTGGGTGGTGAGGAGGATCGCAATCGCCTCCGGGAAGGTCGTCACCCCGGCCACCAGCGGCGTCTGCCCGAGACCGTCCTGGAGATAGAGAGGGAACAGGAAGAGCGTCCCCACGAACGGCATCGACCCGACCAGGAAGGTCACGTTGACGGAGCGGAAGAGTCGGTTGCCGAAGAGCCGCAGATGGAGCAGCGGCTCCGGCGTCCATAGCTCGAACCAGACCAGGGCGCAGAGCAGGACGCCTCCCAGCGCCCAGGTGGCGAGGATCGCGGGGCTGGTCCAGCCGAGGGCGGGCCCCTCGGACAAAGCGAACATGAGACTTCCGAACCCGACCCCGCTGAGCAGCACACCGATGACATCGAAGCGGCCCGGCCCGTCGAGGCGGGCGTTACGGAGGCAGAGCGCGCTGAAGATCAACGCGGCCGCCCCGATCGGAACGTTGACCAGGAACACGACGCGCCAGGACAGGTATTCGACCAGCAGGCCCCCCAGGATCGGCCCGCTGGCGGGCGCGAGCGTCGTCACCAGCGTCAAGCGCCGGGCCACCACCGCCCGCTCGGAGGGGCCGTAGACGCGGTAGAGCATGGCCATGCCGACCGGGGTCATGAGGCCGCCGGCCAGGCCCTGGATGAAGCGCGCCGCGACGAGCAGCGGCAGGTTGACTGCCAGCCCGCAGGCGGCGGATGCGAGGGTGAAGAGGAGGACCGCCAGCGACAGCACCCATTTGCCGCCGAAACGGTCGCCGAACCAGCCGGAGGCGGGGATCGAGACCGCCAGGGCGACCAGGTAGGCGATGGAGACGAGCGCGACCATCGACGCCGGTGCGTGGAAGTCACGTCCGATGGTGGCCAGCGCGACGTTGACGATGGTCGAGTCGAGGATCGACATGAACATCGCCGCCATGTAGACGACGGAGATGGCGACGCGCTGGCTGATCCGGTCCATGAGGCCCTCAGCGTGCGCGTCGCGCTCTCCCGGTTGCCGCCTCCGCCAACCGCTTCCGCCGATCGCCTGGTCCGCGGAGGCCGGTCTATCCTGGCGCTCGGACGCCGCTCCCCGTCGCCGGGGGCGGGCGCGGCCAGCCGGCATCCGCCGGATTGGGGCTCCCGAGGTGCGGGCTCAGCTCCATGCCGAGGCCGAACGGCGGTCGAATCGCGGACGATCAGCTCGGTGCAGGGCTGATTCGATCTCTTCAGAGCCTGATTCGATCTCGTCTGAGCTCGCTCGTGCACGGGGCACGATCTCGAGCTCCGAGTCAGCCCTCGGAGCGCCCCGCCTCGCCGTCCGCGGGGCTCTCCTCCGCAGCCGCCGCCTCGCCCGCGTCCCCCAGCGAGCGTCGAAGCGCATCGTGGACGATCGCCGCGTAGAGCGGGCGCAGACGGCCGACCAGATCGTCCTCGCCGAGGCGCACGCCGGTCGGCCCGAGCTCGCGCAGCACCCCGTCGGGCACCCCGGCCGCCTGCGGGTGGATCGGGATCTCGGCGACGTCGACGCCGGAGGCCCAGAATTCGGCGCGCTGCTCCGGTGCCGGCGGGGTGCCGCCGCTTGCCTCGTTCGTCGGGCCGGCCAGCGCCGACTCGTCGCCCGAGCGCAGCGCGCGCAGGTCGGCGATCAGCTGCTCGCGGTCGAGGCCCCGCCAGCGGAAGAGGAGGAACGGGTCGCGATCGAGCGCCTGGGCGAACGCGTAGAAGAGCGCCGCGACGTGCTTGCAGGCCGGCGTCTCGTCGGGGCAGGTGCAGCTGCTCCGCAGGTCGGCGCCCTGCTGCGGGAAGAGTTGCAACCCGCACCGCGAGAACAGGTCCTCCGCCTCGTGCGGCAACTCACCGGCGAGCATGCGCGCGGCGAACAGCGCCTGTCCCGCCATCGCGCGCTCGACGCGGCGCCAGTCGTCGAGGGACAGCATCGGGTAGGTCACCCGCACCGAGTAGGGAACGCGGCGCGACCCCTGTACCGATGCCCGCAGCTCGCCCGGGCCGACGAGGAGCGAGCGCACCCGGCCCCGCCGCGCGTATTCCCGTCCGCGATCGACGCGGAACCCGGAGTCGAACGCCTCCAGCACGGCGAGGAAGCGCTGGGACCACCAGCTCTCGCCGAGCGGCTGGCCGCGCCGCCGGCGTCCTCGCGGCCGACCGTTCACGCTCATTCCGCCACCGCGTCGAGCGACAGCTCGACGAGGTCCCGCAGCTCGTCCGTCGACAGCTCGGTCAGCCAGCCCTCGCCTGACCCGACGATCTGCTGTGCGAGCTCCCGCTTCTCCTCCAGCATGCGGTCGATGCGCTCCTCCAGGGTGCCGATGCAGATCAGCTTGCGCACCTGCACGTCGCGCCGCTGGCCGATGCGGAACGCGCGGTCCGTCGCCTGGTCCTCGACCGCCGGATTCCACCAGCGGTCGAAATGGATGACGTGGTTGGCGGCGGTCAGGTTGAGACCGGTGCCGCCCGCCTTCAGCGAGAGGATGAAGACCGAAGGGCCGTCGCCGCTCTGGAACCGGGCGACCATCTCGTCGCGCGCCGGCTGCGGCGTCTCGCCGTGCAGGAACAGCACCTCCTGCTCGAGCCGGTCCGCGAGATAGCGCTGCAGCAGCCTGCCCATCTCCGCGTACTGCGTGAAGCAGAGCGCCCGATCGCCGTCCGCGAGCACCTCCTCCAACACCTCCTCCAGACGCGCGAGCTTGCCCGAGCGACCGCGCAGCGACGTGCCGTCGTGGAGCAGGTGCGCGGGATGGTTCAGCACCTGCTTCAAGCGGGTCATCGTCGCCAGCACGAGCCCCCTTCGCTCGATGCCGGCGCTCTTCTGGATCCGGGCCAGCATGTCGTCGATCACCGCCTGGTAGAGCGTTGCCTGCTCCCGGGTGATGTTGCAGAACACCTTGATCTCGACCTTCTCCGGGAGGTCGGCGATGATCGACCGGTCGGTCTTCAGCCGCCGCAGCACGAACGGACCGGTGAGCCGCCGCAGGAGCCCGGCCGCCTCGGCGTCGTGGTAGCGCTCGATCGGCACCGCGAACCGTCGCCGGAAGTCGGCCGCCGAGCCGAGCAGGCCGGGGTTGCAGAAATCCATGATCGACCACAGCTCCGAGAGCCGGTTCTCGAGCGGGGTGCCGGTCAGGGCGACGCGGCGTCGGGCGGGCAGCGACCGCACGGCGTGCGCCTGCGCCGACTCCCGGTTCTTGATGTTCTGCGCCTCGTCGAGCACGATCCGGCCCCACTCGACGCCGGCCAGCAGCGAGCGGTCGCGGGCGGCCAGGCTGTAGGTCGTCAGCACCAGATCGGCCTGGTTCGCCGCGCGGGCGAACTCGTCGCCGGTCAGGCGCCCCGCGCCGTGGTGCACGTGGACGCGGAGCCCCGGCGCGAAGCGATTCGTCTCGTGCTGCCAGTTGCCGACGACCGACATCGGGCAGCCGAGCAGCGTCGGTGGGGGTGGGGAGGCCGCCGCTTCCCGCTCGGCGAGCAGGAGTGCCAGGAGCTGGATCGTCTTGCCCAGGCCCATGTCGTCGGCGAGGCAGGCGCCGAGTCCGGCGCGGTCGAGGAAGTGGAGCCAGCCGAGGCCCCGCTCCTGGTAGGGCCGCAGCTCACCACGGAACCCCGCCGGCGCATCCTCCGCCTCGGGCCGCCATGCGCCGGGCTCCAGCAGCACCTGCCGAAGCCAGCCCTGCGCGTTCACCCCGACGATCGGCAGGCCGCTCTCCGACGGTGCGAGCCCGGCCGCGGCGCGCAGCAGCTCCGGCACCGCCATCGAACGCTCGCCCTCCTGCGCCTGCCGCTCCAGCACCTGCACCGCGTGCTGCAGTTCCTCGGGACGTACCTCGACCCAGCGACCGCGCAGCTGCACGAGCGGCAGCTTCAGCTCGGCCAGCTCGCGCAGCTCGGACACCGTCAGCGGCTCGTCGCCGAGCGCCGCCTCCCAGCGGTAGTCGCAGATGCCCTCCTGTCCGAGCAGGCCGGTGCCCTGGTCGTCCGTGCGCGCGTGGGCGACGATGCGTGCCCCGATCCGCTCCTTCTGATCGCGCCACCAGGCCGGCAGCAGCACCCCGAACCCCGACTGAGCGAGCAGCGGCGCGCCCTCGCGGAGGAAGTCGTGCGCCCCCTCCACGGTGAGGCGCAGACCGGCCGGGGTCGCCTCGCGCAGCGCGCCCTCGAGCGGCGGCCAGAGGCGCGAGGCGCGGCCGAGATCGGCGAGCAGCAGCTCCTGCGGGGCGTCGACGATCCGCCCGGGCACGTGCAGGCGTTCGGGTGCGCGCCACACGGCCTCCGCTTCCACGAGCAGGCTCGGCTCGTCGCGCGCCTGGAGCAGGAAATCAACGTTCCAGGGCAGATCGGCCGAGTCTCCCTCCCCCGGTGGAGCACCGGGGTCAGGTGGCTGGAGCCGGAAGCAGGTGCGGAACGGCGCGTCGGGCGCGACGCTGGCGCCGATCCAGGCTTCGAGCGCCTGGCGCAGCATGCCCAGCCGGTCGGGTGGTCCGTTCATCACCCCGCCC
>JBAPVZ010000796.1:0-1836 GCA_049283435.1 Candidatus Dormiibacterota bacterium | reverse complement strand
GCTCAACACCGGCTCAGCGTAGAGGCGGCGCCGAGCGCGAGCGCGGTCTCAGCCGGTCGCAGAAGCCGGCAGCTCGGAGGTGCCGAACCGCTTGCCGCGCGTCTCGCGGCTGAACGACATGATCACGATGATGGCGACCGCGACCGTTGCGGCGACGAGCGCGAGCGCGAGCCCGTAGTTGCCGCCCGTCCGCTCCGCGATCGAGGCCTGGATCGTCGCATTGGGCGCGGCGATGACGTTGCCGAGCTGGTACACGAAGCCGGGCAGGATCGCCCGCGTCCCCTCCGGCACGAGCTCGTTCAGGTAAGCCGGGATGACGCCCCATGCGCCCTGCACCATGAACTGCACGAGGAACGCGCCGATCCCGAGCAGCAGCGAGCCCGACGCGAAGGCCCAGAGCGGGATGCAGGGCAGGGAGAGCGCGGCGAAGATGATGATCATCCGCCGGCGCCCGAACCGCTCGGAGAGCGTGCCGGCGAGCAGGCCGCCGAGGATCGCCGCGATGTTGTAGGAGATCGCGATGATGCTGACGGTCCCGGTCCCGAGGTGGTGCTGCAGCTTGAGGAATGTCGGGTAGAGGTCCTGCGTCCCGTGGCTGAAGTAGTTGAAGACCGCCATCAGGATGACGGCCAGCAGCAGGATCGGCCAGTGCGCCGCCACGGTCGCCCAGAAGCCCGGTCCGCTGCGAGCGCGCGCTTGGCCGCGGGTCGCCCTCCAGGTCGGCGACTCGTCGACCTGGAAGAGGATGTAGACCGCGAGCAGGATCGGGACGACGCCGATCACGAACATGCCCCGCCAGCCGACGGCGTTGAACAGCAGGCCGTAGATCACGGACGCGATCAGGTAGCCGAGCGGGTAGCCGGCCTGGAAGAGCCCGGAGACGGCGCCGCGCGAGCGCGTCGGGACCGATTCCATGGTCAGCGCCGACGCGACCCCCCAGATGCCACCCATCGCGATGCCGTAGACGACGCGGAAGATGAAGAACGTGGTGAAGTTCGGCGACGTCGCGGTCCCCAGCTCGAGCAACGCGAACAGGACGATGTTGACGATCAGGATCGGCTTGCGCCCGAAACGCTCCGCGAGCGGACCGAAGATCAGCGCGCCGACCGGACGCATGACGAGCGTGAACGTGATCGCGAGCGTCGCCGAGACGATCGTGATACCGAACGTCTTCGCCATCGCCGTGAGCGCGAACACGAGGACGAAGTAGTCGAACGCATCGAGCGTCCAGGCGGCGACCCCGGCGAACAGCGTCTTGCGGCTCGATCCCGACCATGACTGTCCCGACTGGCCTGCCATCGTGTCTGCCACGCTCACTCCCCCTCGGTCGAGATCACCGGGACGCGAACCCATCGCCCCGCCGCGCCGGCGCCCGGCGCACCGAGCAACTCTACTCCGGGTGATGGGCGGACCCGCCGCGACGCGCTCGAGTACCGTCGGGTGGACAATCGGCGGCAGCCTTTCTCAGTCGTAGGTATGGCCTGAGAACGTGATCGATCCGGGATCCGGGCAGCCCTTCGAGGTGGCCGCGTGCAGGCAGTGGACGCCGTCCTGACCGGGGTCGACGTACAGCTGTCCGTGAATGAGGAGCGAGTCTCCCTGGCGAACCGGCACCCACTGACCGAGGTCCGTGTTGTAGTCGAGCTCCAGGGTGTCTCCCAGCCGGTCGCGGACCAGGATCCGCTCGTGGTCCCCCACCTTCCTCGGCGCTGCCGTGACCGTGCCGACGAACGTCACCTCGACGTTCGACTGTCCGGCCTGCACCTCGCGAGGCACTTGTTCGGCGTCCGGCTGCGCCGGCCGCTGCTGGAGCCAGACGTTCACGCCGAGCAGGAC
>JBAPVZ010000795.1:0-2544 GCA_049283435.1 Candidatus Dormiibacterota bacterium | reverse complement strand
GTGCAGCGCCGGGTCGCCGGCCGCCAGCCGGCTCAGGTCGCGAAAGCCAGGCCCGGCGAGCGCCGCCATCTCGGGCCAAGCGTCGTCGCCCGCGAGCGCGAGCACGTAGGCCGCCGAGACCGCGAACGCCGCGTGGCTGACCCCGGCGACGAGCCGATCGTGCCGCGCCGCGTCGAGCAGGATCGGATGCGCTCCGACCGCCGTCGCCAGCTCACGGACCAGCGGATCATCCCGGGTCAGCGCCCAGGGCGCGCCCTGGAACAGCGCCTCGTCGGCAGCCGCCAGGCCGGCCTGCTCGCGGCCCGTCATCGGATGGCCGCCGACCAGGTCGAGCCCCGCCGCCTCCGCCCAGGCGAGCACGGTCTGCTTCGTGCTCGCGAGGTCGGTGACGACGCCCGGGTGCCCCGCGTACTCGGCGAACAGGGCCGGCAGGGCCGGAATCGGTGCCGCCAGCACGACGAGATCCGCCTGGTGCGGATCACCCTCGACGACGATGCCCTCGGCCAGCGCTCGCCGCAGCACGAGGGGATCGGCGTCGGCGCCGACGCGCTCCCACTCCGGACGTCGCCGGCGCAGGGCGAGGGCAAGCGACCCCCCCATCAGCCCGAGGCCCACGATCGCGACGCGCATTCCCGCCAGTATGCCGATCCCGTCTCCATCGGTTCGCCCGGCCCGTCATCGATGTGCATCCGTCAAGCAGACGCGAGCTGGGCAGGCGCCGGATCGTCACCTTCGCCTGGCGCGGACTGCTTCCCCCCGACCAGTTCGGAGGCCAGGTGGAAACTTGCCAGGGACCCGAGATGATCCCGGCTTAACGTCCATCCCTGCCGTGGGGCTCCCCGTCGAGACTGCTTGCCAGCTGCTGCGACCAGAAGTGCAGCCGCTCTCGATGAAGGTCGCGGAAGTCGGCAAGCAGCGGCAGGTCGGTCGTCTCCAGGTCATGACGCAGCGGCGCCGACGACATCTGCCTTGCCGCCTCCTCCAGCGCGCGGACCTCCAGGTCCAGCATCCGGGAATAGGCAGCCACGCAGAACCTGGCGACGGCGGCCTCCGGGATGACGTGGCCGTCCCACACCCCGAGCCGAGGTAGTCTGGAGTCGCTGTTCGGATCTAGATCGGATGGCGTGTTGCTTCGTTTGTTCATAAGAGGGGCTCAGTTTTTTTCAGTTTGGACCTTTATCCGCAAAATCTGGCGCACTCGCTCACCTGCCGGCGATCTCTCGCGGACCTGGAGGCCGCGGCGTGACCACGCGACCCGAATCGCCACCTGAGGCCGAGCCGCCCACCGAGGAGCAGCCCTTCCACTCCTCCGGACCACTGCTCGAGCGCGAGAACCTGCAGACCCACCATGCCCATGACGCTCGCCGCCTGATCCGCGTTTTCACCGAGCTGATCGAATTCAAAGAAGAGCGCTGCGGCGAGCTGACGACGCCATGAGCCACATCTCGGAGGAGGCTCAGGGCGAGCTCACCAGCAAGGACATCCCCGGGCTCCGGGCACAGCTCGTCCAGTACCAAGGCCGTCTCGAGTTCTGGTACCGGCGGCTCTGGGAGTTGGAAGGCATCGACATCGAGCATGAGCGGTTGGAGATCCGCTACCGGGACCGCAGTGTCGTGCTGACCAGACGCGAGTATCAGCTGCTGATCTGCCTGCACCAGCTTCCCCCGGACGAGCCGGGAGATCGCGGTCGCGGCGACGCACGCGATCGGGGAGCGGCGGCGTCGCGAGCGGCGCCGGAAGCTGATGGCCTTGACGGATGTGGCCATCGCTCGTTTAGAAGAGCTGAACCTGGCGGAGGCTCGTCGCCCCGATCCCATGACCGAGTACGTCATCGCCGAGGTTCTCCGCAACTTGCCGGAGATGGCGCGCCACGCCTTTCCCGGGCTTCGCACGGTGCAGCAGGCGCTGGATGGCTTCTTCGAGGTCCAGGCGGTCTTGTTGAGCGGGGATTCGGAACCGTTGCCGTCAGGTGGCGGAGAAACTACGAACGAGCAGGTACCGCTGCAGGCGTCAGCACCGCGCGTCACGGCGGGCGAGCCCGGCGTTCAGGGTCGCGATAGTGAGCGGCCCTACCACCGACGACGCTCGCTCAGAGGAGTGTCGGCGAGTGGGTACCGAGCGGGCGGGAAACCCGCTGCACGCGGCTCCGCAAGTAGATCGTGACCGAGAACAGGATCACATGGTCCCGGTTTTTGGGAGGCTCCAGGTGGTACCGCGATCCGATCAACGAGGCCAACCGAGATGCTGCGGGGCCGACCCGTCCTTAGCGACGAGGAGCGCGGGGCGACTTTCAGTGCAGAGCGGCCGGTGGTGAGCAAGTACCAGATCGAGACCGACGAGCCACACAGAGTCATAGCCTGACGTTTGGTGACTGCTGCCGGTTCGGGCGCGATCATTTCAAGGCTTGTTTGCGGACCTTTATTCGGATGGTGATCTATGGTGATCGGTAGATAAGCGGGAGGCAGCTGCCCGCGGCCTCTTTCACTGACCTCTACCACCCCCCACTCCGTGGGCCGCCGGCCAGTTGCGCGGGCGGCCCAACCC
>JBAPVZ010000794.1:0-7789 GCA_049283435.1 Candidatus Dormiibacterota bacterium | reverse complement strand
CACCGGAATACGAGCGACGCCACATCCGTGACGCCGTACTGAGAGAGCAACTCGCGCCAAACGAGGCTGCGCTCCGGCCGTCCTCCTGTGGCAGCGCTGAGGAGAGCAACCGGGACGTCGAGCCGCGTCCAGCGGTTGGTGTGCGTCAGGTACTTGAGCCGGATCAGACGCGGCAATTCCGGCAGACAGGGCACATCGGCGAGGGGTGCGCAGCCGACCTCGGTTTGCGGGTCGGTGAGGAGCCAGGCGTAGGCATCGAACGTGACGCGCGCCGGATCTCGTCGAGCACCGCGAGCCGCAACGAGCGCGCGTCCCCGGTCGCCGCGCAGACGTGGACGATCCTCTCGACCGCCCGGGATTGTGCGGTGATCGCGGTCACAGCGCGACAGTACGCGGACGGGGTCACCGCACGATTGGATTCGAAGATCCCACAAACCTGGGATGGCCGCTGATGGAGAGTCGCCCTACTCTCGAACAACACGACAACAATCAGGAGAAGGCTATGACAACACTGCACATCCAGCACCCGATCACCGACTTCGGCACCTGGGAATCGGCGTTCAACCGGTTCGCCGATGCCCGTCGCCACCCAGGCGTCAGGGCGCAGCGTGTCCAGCGGCCCGTCGACAACCCGAAGTTCGTGGTGATCGACCTCGACTTCGATAGCACCGACGCAGCGCAGGCGTTCCTGGGCTTCCTGAGCACTCACGTCTGGGGGAATCCCGAGAGCTCTCCGGCGCTGGCTGGGAACCCGGAGACGATGATCCTGGAACCTGCTGCGATCTAGGACGGAGAAAGACCAGGCGGTGGAGAACGTGGGCAGGATTGTCTTCGTGGTCCATTGCTCCCGAGGGGGCTCCTCCGGGGAAGTTAGACTCGCGAGCATGCAGCACACGTCTCAGCACGAGTCGGTCGAACTCGAGGACACGCTGGCCGGCGAGATCGCCGCCCGCCAGCTCTACCCGGCCGAGCCGCCGTCGGTCCGCGAGGAGTGGGTCGACGACCGCGAGCTGCCGCTCGATCTCGCCGGCGCCGAGCCCGACCCCGTCCTGATCCGCGTCACCGAGCGCTTCGGGCTCCCCCAGCGCCTGCTCGTCGCCCCGGTCGAGGGCGGCGACGACGGAGCCTACCGTCTGCTCGGCGACCCACGCTGGCTCGCCGCGGCACGCGAGGCGGGTCTGCGGCGGCTGCCGGTGCGGGTGCTCGACGTGACGAGCACGAACGCCGACCTCCTCACGCTGGTCCTGAACCAGCAGCAGCCGGCGAACACGGCCGCCCAGCTCGACGCGCTCCTGCCGCTGCTCGACGCCGAGCTGTCGGAGGAGGAGATCGCGCGCGCCGCCGGCCTGCGCAAGCAGCAGGTGAGCAGGCTCTCCAAGCTGCGCCGGCTCGACCCGATCCTGCAGCAGGCGCTCCGCGACGGTGCGATCACGCCGCCGACCGCGAGCACCGCCGCGGAGCTGCCCGACCTGCAGCCGGAGCTGTCCGCCGAGTTCGAGCGTGAGGGCAAGCTGACGTCCGGCCAGGTGCGGCGCATCAACGAGGAGGCGATCCGGCGGGCGGCCCGCCTCGCCGAGCTGGAGGCGGCTGAGCGGCAGGCCGCCGGCGGCGACGCGGCGGGCACGGCGGCCCAGAGTGAGGTCGACGCCGAGGCGGCGGTCGAGGCGGAGCCGGTCGCCGCCCCGCTCGACGCCGGCGAAGCGCTGCTCCGCGAGCTCACCGGCGAGCAGCCGATCGACCGCATCCAGCGGCAGGCGCGGGAGCTGCTCGAGCAGCTGGCCGGCGCCGAGCTGCCCCCGGAGCTTCGAGCCCGGCTGGCGGCGGTGCTCACCGAGATCGAGCGCGCCCGACCGGAAGCCGCGCGCTGACGCCCGGCCCTGGCCGAGCAGTCATCTCCGGGGCCTGCCAGGATGGGACCAGCAGGCAGAGCGTCCGCAAAGGAGTCGAGACCATGGCCCAGGTCAACGTTGGTTTGTTCGTCCGGCTCGAGGCGAAACCCGGGAAGGAGGCCGACGTCGAGGCATTCCTCGATGAGGCGCGACCGATTGTCGAGGGGGAGCCGGGCACCATCGCCTGGTTCGGGATCCGACTCGGACCGACGACGTACGGGATCTTCGACGTCTTCCCCGATGACGCGGCACGGCAGGCCCACCTGAGCGGTGGGGTCGCGATCGCGCTGACCCAACGTGCAAGCGAGCTGCTCGCACAGGCCCCGGTCATCGAGAACGCCGACGTGCTGGGATCGAAGCTGCCGGCCTGACGCCAGGCCGAGCCACTCGCGCGATCGGGACCCCCGCCGTGTCCCCAGCTGTCGCCGGGGACGTTCAGGAGGATCGGCCGGGCAGCTCCTCTCCGACCAGCGTGGTCGCGTAGGGGACCGCCTCGAGGCGCTCGAGCGGGATCGGCTCGCCGGACACCTCGCTGAGGCCGTACGTCCCAGCCTCCAGCCGGCGCAGGGCGCGGTCGATGAGCGCCAACGTCCGGCGATCGTCGTCGGAGTCGTCGATATCCTGCTCCCGCTCGAAGAGCAGGCTCGCCTCGTCCCCGGTGTCGCCCGCCCCCTCCTCGTCCCGAACCGTCCTTTGCAGGTCCCTGCGGCCACCTTCGATCTGCGCTTGGATCGAGGCCCGGTCGGACTCGAGTCGTTCCCGAAAGTGCTGGAGCTGTTCGGCTGTGAGCATGCGCCCAGCATGGTACGAACCTCGTCGCCGTGCGAGGCAGGTGGCCAGGAAGCGCGGACTTCCCGTCATCCCTTCGTAAGGTTGTCGGTGCGAGGATTCGGGGAAAGATGCGCATACTCGTCGCCGAGGACGACCCGGGTCTGCTCGCGGTCCTCGTCGAAGGGCTCGAGGACGCGGGCTACCAGGTGGACGGCGTGGAGGACGGCGACGGAGCGATCCAGCAGCTCCGCTTCTACGACTACGACGTCGCGGTGCTCGACTGGCGCATGCCCGGACGCAACGGTCTCGACGTCGTCGCCTGGGCGCGGCAGCAGGAGCGCCCGACCGCGATCCTGATGCTGACCGCCCGCGACACCTTCGAGGACCGCATCCAGGGTCTCGACAGCGGCGCCGACGACTATCTCGTCAAGCCGTTCGACTTCGGCGAGCTCGTCGCACGGGTGCGCGCACTGCAGCGGCGGCCGCGGGGGGTCGACGGCGCCGTGATCCGGCGGGGTTCGCTGGACCTCGACCCGGTCCGCCGCGAGGTGTCGATGCAGGGCCGGCCCCTCGGGCTGACCGCGACCGAGTACTCGATCCTCGAGCTGCTGATGCGGCGGGCGCCCTCGGTCGTCACCCGCAAGTCGATCGCCGAGCATGGCTGGCAGGACGAGACGGTGCCGCTCGGTTCGAACGCGATCGACGTCCAGCTGAGCCGGATGCGCGCGAAGCTCGCCGGGACCGGCGCCCAGATCGTCACCGTTCGCGGCACCGGCTACCGGTTGGAGGAGGTGTGAGGCGCCGCCTGTCGTACGTCGCCGCGAGCTCGGCGCGCGTCGCGCTCATCACGACGGCGATCGTCGCCGTGCTCTACATCGTCGTCGCGGCGAGCGTCGTCACGATCGTCCAGCGCAGCCTGACCGACCAGATCGACGGCGAACTGGCGTTGACGCTCGCGCACATCGACGCGCCGCCTCCCCCGCACGGCGACCCGCAGCCGCCGGGCCCGGGGCCAGGTGATCATCGCTTCGGACCCCCGAAGCTGATCTGGACGGTGAGTCAGAACGGCACCGTGTCGAGCAGCGACCGGCAGGCGGTCCTGCCCGCCAACTGCCACCGGCTCGTCGGGCCGGAGACGATCACGGTCGGCGGCACCGAGATGCGCGCCCAGGGGAAGAGCGTCGGCAACGTCCACGTCATCGCCGCCACGTCGATGGAGAGCGTGAATCAGACCCGCTGGACCCTGATCGTTGCCGAGTCGATCGTCGGTCCCCTGCTGCTCCTGGCCGTCTTCCTCGGCGCGCTGACCATCGGCCGTCGGGTCGCCGCCCCGATCGAGCTCGCCAGGCGCCGCCAGATGGAGTTCACCGCCGACGCGTCGCATGAGCTGCGCACCCCGCTCTCCGTCATCGAAGCGCTCACCTCGCTCGCGACGCGCAGCGAGCGCGACGTGGAGTGGTATCGCAAGGCGTTCACCAGCGTCCACAAGGAAAGCGAGCGCATCCGCCACCTCGTCGAGGACCTGCTCTGGCTCGCGCGGTTCGACTCCACGGAGCGGCACGAGCACCCGGAGCCGACCGACCTGGGCGTGCTCGCGGCGGAGGCGGTGGATCGCTTCGCGGTGCGCGCCGAGGCGAAGGGCCTGACGCTGACGCTCGACCGGCCATCCCAGCCGGCCGTGATCACCGCCCCCCCGGCCTGGCTCGACCGCCTGCTCGGCGTGCTGCTCGACAACGCGTGCAAGTACGCCCCCGAGCATGGCGAGGTGCACGTGCGCATCGCGACCGACCGCTCGCAGCTCGAGCTGGCGGTCGACGATTCCGGTCCCGGGATCCCGCTGGAGGAGCTGGACCACATCTTCGATCGCTTCCACCGCGCGACCGAGCGCGCGTCCGGCGCCGGTCTCGGGCTCGCGATCGCGGACGCGGTCGTGCGCTCGACGGGCGGCCATTGGCGCATCGCACGCTCGCCGCAGGGCGGGGCCTCGATGTCGATCACCTGGCACCGCAGCTGACCGCCGGCGATCCGTCGCGACACGACGCGGCGGCCCGGTGCGGACGAAGCGTCGCGGCCCGTAATCGGTTCGAAAGGTCCCGGCGACCAGATTCGTGGCATGGCGTTCACCACGACGGACCCAGGAGCCCGGACGCCGGTGCGGCGACCGGGCTCGGTCCAGGTGGTGATCCCGGTCTACAACGAGGAATCGCAGCTCGCCGAGAGCGTCCACGTGCTGCATGCGCATCTGGCGGCGGAGCTCGCATCCCCGTGGGAGATCGCGATCGCGGACAACGCGAGCACCGATCGCACCTGGGCGATCGCAACCGAACTCGCGTCCGAGCTGACCCACGTCACCGCACTGCATCTCGACCGCCAGGGCCGCGGTCTCGCGCTGCGCACCGCCTGGATGGGCAGCACGGCCGACATCGTCAGCTACATGGACGTCGATCTGTCGACGAACCTCGACTGCCTGCTGCCCCTGCTCGCCTCCCTGCGCAGCGGCCACAGCGAGGTCGCGATCGGCTCCCGACTGCTCCCCGCCTCACGCATCCGCCGCCAGCTGAAGCGCGAGGTGCTCTCACGCGGCTACAACACCCTTATCCACCTGCTGTTCCGCTGCCGGTTCAGCGACGCCCAGTGCGGCTTCAAGGCGCTGACCAGGGACGCCGCCCACCGGCTGCTGCCCCTCGTCGAGAACAACACCTGGTTCTTCGACACCGAGCTGCTGCTCCATGCCTCCCGCCTCGGCTATCGCATCTTCGAGGTGCCGGTCGACTGGATCGAGGACCTCGACACCCGCGTCAACCTGCAGCGGACCGCGCTGGAGGACCTGCGCGGACTGTGGCGGGTGCGGCGGCGCTTCTGGGCGCTCGGACGGGCGCGACGCCGGGAGGGGACCTGACGTGCTCGCCCACACGCGACTGAGCGGCCAGGTCGTTCGCTTCGCCGCCGTCGGCGTCGCGAGCACGCTCGCGTATCTCGGCCTCTACGTGCTGCTCCGGAACTGGATGCCGGCGACCTGGGCGAACCTGCTCGCGCTGCTCGCGACGACGATCGCGAACACGGCAACGAACCGGCGGCTGACGTTCGGCGTGAAAGGCGGGCGCGCGATGGCGCGGCACCAGCTGCAGGCGCTGTTGGTGTTCGCGATCGCGCTCGGGCTGAGCGACGGCTCACTCGCGCTGCTCAGCAAGCTCGACCCGACACCGGGCCGCCTGATCGAGGTGGGCGCGCTCGTCGTCGCCAACGTGCTCTCGACAGCGCTGCGCTTCGTGCTCCTGCGGCTGTGGGTCTTCCGGACCCCGGAGGGCGACGCCGCGCCGCCGGTCACGCTCTCGCCCGAATGAGCGCGATGCTCACCACGGTGCACGAGCGCGGGCCGCTGCGCCAGGTCCTGCTCGGTCCGCTGCAGGAACCCTGGTGGTCTCGGCCGGCGCTCGGCGGTGTGCTCCTGCTCTCAGTCTTCCTCACCTGCTGGGCGCTCGCCATCAACGGCGACGCGAACACGTTCTACGCGGCGGCGACGCTGAGCGGCACGAAGAGCCTGCAGGCGTTCTTCTTCGGCTCACTGGACGCCGGCAACTTCATCTCGATCGACAAGCCGCCGCTCGCGCTCTGGATCGACGTGGCCTCGGCGAAGGTGTTCGGGTTCTCCAGCTGGAGCCTCCTGCTGCCGCAGGCGTTGGAAGGGGTGCTGACGGTCCTCGTCGTGCACCGCGCGGTGCGACCCACGTTCGGTCCGCTCGCCGCCCTGGTCGCTGCGCTGACGCTCGCGCTGACCCCGATCGCGGTCGCGGTCGACCGCGGCAACAACCCCGACCCTCTGCTCGTCCTTTTGCTGACCCTCGGAGCCTGGGGCACGATCGCGGCGATGCGCAGCGGCCGCGTGCTGCCGCTCGTCGCCGGCCTCGGCGCGGTCGGGCTCGCATTCGACGCCAAGATGCTGCAGGCGGACCTCATCGTGCCGGCCCTCGTCCTCGCCTGGTTGCTCGGTGCGGCAACGCCCTGGCGGCACCGGATCGTCGGCCTCGGCACCGCGCTCGCGGTCTTCGTGGTGCTGAGCCTCGCCTGGGCAATCGTCGTCGACGCCGTGCCGAGCCAGGATCGCCCCTACGTCGGTGGCAGCACGAGCAATTCGGTGGTGCAGCTCGCGTTGGGCTACAACGGCCTCGGTCGGGTCTTCGGGCAGTCGGAGATCATCTCGCCCGGACTCGGTGGCGGTGGCGGCGGACATGGAGGGCGGCCTGCCGGTAGGTTCGCCGGACGTCCCGGCGCGACCGGCGGCGCGACCGGCGGCGCGCCGCGCGGCAACGCCCGGTTCGGCCGGGGACCGGGGGGCGGCGCTGGCGGCGTGATGCCGAGCGCCGGCTGGGACCGGCTGCTCGGCAGCAGTGTCGGCGGTCAGATCTCCTGGCTGTTCCCGCTCGCGACGCTCGGACTGCTCGCGGGCTGGCTCTGGCAGGGCACGCGGGCCGGTCCCTCCGGCGACGCCTCGCGGGCCGGCCAGAACCCCCTCGCGCCGAGCGAGCGCGGATCGCGCTCTCGCCTCGATCGCCTGCGCCGGTGGCAGCTCTCCTCACGCCGTGCCGAGCTCCTGCTCTGGGCCGTCTGGCTCGCGACCACGGTCCTCGTCTTCAGCTTCGCCCAGGGCATCTGGCATCCCTATTACACGATCGCGCTCGGTCCTCCGCTGGCGGCGGTGGCGGGCATCGGGCTGGTCGCGATGGTGCAGCTGCTGCGCCACTCTCGCGTCTGGTGGTGGCTGCTGCCGGCGGCGATCGCCGGCACCTGCGCCTGGTCGGTCGCCCTGTTGCAGCGGTCGTCGGATTGGATGCCGTGGCTGACGCCGGTCGTGATCGGTGCCGGCATCCTCAGCCTGGTCGGCGTGCTCTCGGCCTGGCTGCTCGCGCCGCTCCGACCCGACGGCGGCCAGCGCGGCACGAGCCTGCTCCTCACCGGCGCAACCGGCCTCGCCATGCTCGCGATGCTGGCCGGTCCCGCCGCGTATTCGTCGACCCCGCTCAGCACACCGATCTCGACGACCTTCCCGAGCGCCGGCCCGGCGGCGACGGTCGCGTTCGGCGGCGGCGGCCCCGGCGGCCTCCCCCGCAGGACGGGGGGCGGCCCCGGAG
>JBAPVZ010000793.1:0-1981 GCA_049283435.1 Candidatus Dormiibacterota bacterium | reverse complement strand
GATCTGAGCGGCGGTGGCGCCAACTAGCCTGGCGGCGACGGCGGTTCGCGCCGGACCGGGCGGGCTCCCGCAGGCCCGAGAACGCCAGCAAGATCCCTCTGAGGGACCCGCCGGGCCGCTGCGATCGACCCATCATCAGGCCGCTCCACCGTCGAACGTGCAGGGCCGGTTCGTAAACCTTGAGCAGCGCGAAGGGACGGCAGAACGGTTAGTTGGAGATGGACTTGCCGGTGTTCGCGGGTCGATTGCCCGTGCCGGTGCCAGACACGATGACCGACCCGACCTCGACGATCTTGCACCTCACGGTTCCCGGTGGGAACGCGCCTGTCTCGGATGGCTGCAGTGTCGCGCTGACCTGGAGGATCAGTGGACTCCCGCTACCGGAGACGGCCCGTGACCAACTCCCGCTCGAGACCATTTGGGTTTGCAGCTGCGGCGAGTCGGGATTGGTCCACGACACCTCCACGGTCGTGCCGGCCGGCGCGCTTATTTCGTAGGTCGCTTGCTGTGTCGAGTGCCCGCAGCCGCTGAGAACGAGAGCCGCCGCGAGGCGGATGCTCGCCCCCAGCGCGGCCGCAGGTCGCCGGACGACGCCGAGCCGGCGCAGCCGCTCCGCAGCCTCGTCGATTTGCACCCGCGCCATTCTAGAGCCCACCCGTCGGCGACCCGTACGGTCCCTTCGGCCGGCCACCGCTGCCCCACCGAGCGCCGGACGACCTCGAACCAGCACGGTAGCGGCCTACCGGATGATGGGCACGCCGAGGGCTGGATGGCCTGGCTGCACGAAGCCTCTCGTTCGGAGTGCTACGTCTGGGAGAACACGAAGCAGCCCTCTTCCTCGAGCTCGACGCCGACGTTCTCTCCGCGCCGCCACCGCTGCTCGGTGAACAGGCCTCACAACAGCACGCCGCCCGTGAGCTCGACCGCATGCTCGTAGCCGCGTCCGCGGAACGCGACGTCGTGCACGCGTCCCCGCAGGGCCGCGTGCTCGGATGCCGGATCGCGCAGCGTGCCCGCCGCCGGACGGACGAGGACACGCACCGGGTGCGCTGCCGGCAGCGGGCCCGTCGTCGAGCGGGCGACGACGGTGCCGTGCGGCGTCGTGACGTGCACCCGCGTCCCCGACGTGCGCTGGAGCGCGCCGCTCGTCACGCCGTCCAGCTCGCCGGCGAGCCCGGTGAAACGCGCGACGAACGCGGTCGCGGGCCGCTGGTAGATCGCTTCCGGCGCCGCGTGCTGCTCGAGCCGGCCCGCTCGCAGCACCGCGATCTGGTCCGCCAGCGCGAACGCCTCGGCCTGGTCGTGCGTGATGTACACGACGGTCGGCCCGTGCTCGCGGGCGAGCGTCGCGATCTCGAGCCGGAGGTGCTCGCGGAGGTCGGCGTCGAGGTTCGACAGCGGCTCGTCGAACAGCAGCACGCGCGGGGTCGCGACGAGCGCTCGCGCCAGCGCGACTCGCTGCTGCTCGCCGCCCGACAGCTCGCTCGGGTAGCGCTCGGCGAGGTGGCCGAGGCCGACCCGATCGAGCATCGCCAGCGACCGCTGCGCCGCGTCCGCCCGCCCCAGCCGGCGCCGCCGCAGCGCGTAGGCGACGTTCTGCCGCGCCGTCATGTGCGGCCAGAGCGCGTAGTCCTGAAACACCATCGCCAGATCGCGCCGGTTCGGCGGCACGTGCAGGCGCGCGCCGGCGATTCGTTCGCCCGCGAGCCGGATCTCTCCCGCCGTCACCGGTTCGATGCCGGCCAGGCAGCGCAGCAGCGTCGTCTTGCCCGAGCCGGACGGTCCGAGCAGGACGAGGAAGCGGCCGTCCGCCGCCGCCACGCTGACGCCGTCGAGCGCCCGCTGCGCGCCGTAGTCCTTGACCAGATCCTCGACCTCGACGCCGGGCGCCGCCGGTTGGGACATCGGGTCCGCCGCCGGTGCCGCGCTCATCGCGCCGAGCCCATCCAACGCCAGCCGCGGGGGGCAAGGAGCCGGTAGG
>JBAPVZ010000792.1:0-2325 GCA_049283435.1 Candidatus Dormiibacterota bacterium | reverse complement strand
CTGGAGCGGCTCGGCTCCGGGTGCACGTTCACGGAGGGGCCGGCGTGGCATCCGCGGGAGCGGTTCCTGCTGTTCAGCGACATGCCGGCCGACGTACGGCGGCGCTGGTCGCCGAGGGGGGGCATCGTCGAGGTGCGGCGGCCCTCGAACCAGGGCAACGGGATGGCCTACGACCCGCGGGGAAACCTCGTCGTGTGCGAACACGCGACGAGCCGGGTCGTGCGCGAGGGAGTGGACGGCTCGAGAGAGGTGCTGGCGACGCAGTACCGGGCGCGCGAGCTGAACAGCCCGAACGACGTCGCGATCGCCGACGACGGTTCGATCTACTTCACCGATCCGATCTATGGACGGATGCCCGGGTTCGGCGTCCCGCGCGAGCCGGACCTGCCGTTCCGCGGTGTCTATCTGCTGCCCGGGGGCGCCCCCGGCGAGCCGGAGCTGCTCGTGCCGGAGGACGAGTTCGAGCAGCCGAACGGCCTCTGCTTCTCGCCGGACGGCTCTCTGCTCTACGTCAACGACACGCCGCGGGCGCTGATCCGCGTCTACGAGGTCGCCGCGGACGGCCGGCTGCGCGGCGGGCGAGTGTTCGCGAGCCAGATCGGCGACGGTGACAGCGACCGGGGCGTGCCCGACGGGATGAAGTGCGACGCGGAGGGCGATGTCTGGGTGACCGGCCCGGGCGGCGTCTGGGTGTTCGCGCCCGACGGTTCGCATCTCGGCCTCGTCGCGATCCCCGAGATCGTCGGCAACCTCGCCTGGGGCGGCGACCGCTGGCGGGACCTGTTCGTCGCCGCCTCGACGTCGCTCTACCGGATCCGGACGACGGTCGCCGGCCGGCTCCCCGCGTTCACCGGCTGAACGCGAGGAGCGGTCGGCGGGCCCTCAGTAGGTGGGCTGGATGTAGATGCAATCCGGTTGGCTGCCGTTCCAGATGACGAGCGCCTGGTAGGCGCCCTGCCAGGTGGTGGGGCCCCGGTCGCCGCCGGACGGTGTGTCTGTCATCGACGCGTTCCCCTGGACGATCCAGAAGCCACCATTGTTCCAGAGCACGGTGGAACCGCTGGTCGGGTCGCCGTTGACGCTCCAGGTCGCGGTCTGTCCGGGGTCGCCATACCTTTGCGGGCAGTCGTCGATCCCGTAGGCAAGGGTGACTGCCGCGCACTGCTGGAATCCGGCCCCGACCGCGGACCGGACCGCCGCGTCGGTGCCGGCCGCGGGGCGCTTCGCGGTCGGTCCGTCGGTGCCCGCGTGCTGGAACGCCGTCAGCGTGAGGGTCCCGGTCTGCGGCGAGAACTCGGCGTAGTAGGCTCCCGAGTCGAAGCGGTGGGCGGTCTGCGAACCGTCGGCGATGGTGGCGGTCATCAGGTAGCGCCCCACGACGCCGACGCTCCCCTGTCCGGTCTGCCAGAGGTCCAGATTCGTCGCCGCATCACCGATCTGCGTCCACTGCACGGTGTCGTTGGAGAACGAAGCGCCGACGCTCTGGGGGCAGTTGCCGGGGCTGGGATCGCTGCTCTGTACGCACGCTGCGAACGCGGCATGTATCCCCGCCACGACCTGCTGCTGCGCCGCACTGGTGAGGCGCAGCTCGAACTGCTGCGCCCTCTGCGCTCCCGGTAGCAGCGAGAACGAATCGGTGGCGGCCTTGAACAGTCTGCTCGCCGCTAGCGACATCTCATGCCCACCCGGGAACGTCTGGACCAGGGTCAGGTTCGACGGCACGGCGACGCCGTCGAGCGTGATCCTCGACGTCGCGTCCGGGGGTGCGATCTGGAACAGACTGAGCGCCGGCACGACGCCCCAGTGGGGGTAGAGCAGCAGGCGGTGCTGCGCTCCGTCGAGCGCGAGGTTGACCGTCTGCGTGCCCCCGCGCCCTTCCTCGGTGTAGGCGACGGTCACCTGTGCCCGATCCCCGGACACCTGGGACGACAGCACGTGCACGTCGCTCCGAGGCGGGTGCCGGTTGACCTGCCGCCGCAGCATCGACGCCAGATCGCCCTTCGTCGACAGGATGACGACGCCGGCGGGCGGTTCGCTGCGGCCGAACTGGGCGGAGTAGCCGTTCACGCTCGCCTGGTCGAACGAATCCCAGATGCCGTTCAGGTCGTTGTTGCCGACCGCCTGGACGTAGCTCGTGGCGACCGCGGTCGGAGAGGTCTGGCTCGTCGCGATCGCGTTGCCGCCGAAGCTCACGACGAGCAGCGCGGCGATCACCGCCGCCGAGATCCAGATCCAGCGAGGAAGGCGGATCGGGGCGCTCGCCGGCCGCGCCGGGGCCGGCTTCGTCGAGGGCCAGCGCGCCGCCGGCTGCGCACCGCTCTGCGC
>JBAPVZ010000791.1:0-1785 GCA_049283435.1 Candidatus Dormiibacterota bacterium | reverse complement strand
GGGCACTCCCGGGATCCGGGGATCGCGAGCCGGGGCCGGTCGATCGTCACCTGGTCGTTTTCGGGGTCGGCGCGCCGGAGCGCTCACCGCTGGCGATGCTGCTCGCGCCGCACGCCGACATCGTGGTCCTCATCGGAGCCCGCGACCGGACGACTGGCCGGGCAGCGCGGCGAGCGGCGGACCTGCTGCGTCACGTCGGAGCCGAGGTCCAGGCCGGCATCCTGGTTCGCCGGCGGTGGCTCGGCATCGTGGGCGGGCTCGAAACGCCCGGGGAGGCATCCACGGGATGAGCACGAGCGCGGAACGGCCGGCCGAGGCGACGCCGGGCGCCCATCCTGCACCACCCGCCCCCTCGGACCGCGGGCGGATCTTGATCGTCAGCAATCACGGCTATCCGAAGGACAGCGTGACGAGGCGCAAGGTCGACCACCTGGTCGAGCAGGGGTGGGCCGTCGACCTGATCTGCTCGGGCGAGGCCTCCGATGCACGGTTGGGATTCGCACCGGACGGTCTGCGCGTGATCCGGGTGCCGGTGCGCCATCGGCGCCGTTCGGCGATCGACTACCTGTTCGCCTACGTGACCTTCACGGCCGCCTCGGTCGCCCTCTCCAGCCTGCTCACGCTGCGTCATGCCTACACGACAGCCATGGTCGAGAACCCGCCGGACCTGCTCGTTCTGGCAGCGCTGCCCGCCCGCCTGCGCGGCGCTCGCGTCGTCCTCAATGTGGTCGAGCTGGAACCCGAGCTGGCCGCAGCCCGACTCGGCGTCGGCGACCGCCATCCGGTGGTCCGCCTCAGCCGGTGGTGCGAGAGGCTGGCGATCCGGCTCTCCGACCACGTCATCACGGTCAGCGAAACGTGTCTGCGCGCGCTGCGTGCTCGGGGCCTGGATTCGGCCAAGGCGACGATTGTCCCCAACAGCGTCGTCACCCGAGTCGAGTGGAATGGGGACCGGCGCCCGCAGGAACGCCGCCCCTACTTGATCACCCACGCCTCGCTGATCGAGCGCTACGGCGTGCAGGTAGCGATCCGAGCGATGGTGCGGCTCCGACATCGCTGGCCCGAGCTCACGCTCCGCGTGCTCGGCGAAGGCGAGTATGCGCCCGAGCTGCGTCGCCTGGCCCGACAGCTGGGTATCGAGGATGACGTCCGCTTCGATGGCTTTCTCCCCTGGGAGGAAGCGATGCACCAGGTGCGCGGTGCCGTGCTCGGTCTCGTCCCCGTCATCGCCGACGGCTATGGGGAGTTGATGCTGCCGACCAAGCTGCTCGAGTACGTCGAGCAGGGGATACCGGTCGTCTGCTCTCGGCTGCCTGCCGTCGAGGATTACTTCGCCTTCGATGCCCTCGCCTACTTCACGCCGGGTGATCCGGTCGACCTCGCGGACCGGGTCGACCGGCTCTTGCGGGATCCGGAGCGGGCGCAGAGCCAGGCCGCCCGCGCCCGTATCGCGGGACAACGCCTCAGCTGGGGGTCGGTCTCCGACGCCTACGTGCACGCGGTGGTGCCCGGGCATCAGGCTCCGAACGGAGCGCCGGCGTCCGAAACGTCGACGACCCGGTGACCGCCCTGCTCGCGCAGCCGCTGCTGCTGGCCGCGCTTGGCGCCGCGGGGCTGTGGCTGGTCTTCCTGACCGCGTGGCGGCCCCGAGCTGGTGCTGTGGCGATCTGCCTGGTCGTGCCGCTGACGGCCGGTCTCAATCTCGGGTCCATCGGAACGCTGCTCAAGCCGGACCAGGTGATCGTGCTCCTCGTCTTCGGCGGCGTCATGTTGCACGAGCTGATG
>JBAPVZ010000790.1:0-5632 GCA_049283435.1 Candidatus Dormiibacterota bacterium | reverse complement strand
GCACGACCCGGTTCTGCGGCCACCATTCCCCGGGCATCGCGGCGAGGTCGAGCAGGTAGCCGCCGATGAGCGGGGTGTTCTTCAGCGCGTAGCCGGCGAGGCCGATGCCGAACGCGGGACCGGACAGCAGCGCCCGCACCGGGCCGGCGAGAGAGCGCGGATCGTACGTCTCGACGGTCCCCCCGAACAGCACGCTGCGCGAACCGGTCGTGACGAGAAACGCGGCGTCGGTCGCCCGTCTTGCGAGCTGCGCCTTGACGGCGGAGCGGGACGTCGTCATCCAGAGCGAGCCGGCCGCGAGGTGGAATGCAGCCGGGTTCACGAGCGGACGGCGCAGGCCGAGCGCGAGCATGCCGATCTGTGTTCGCGCGAGCGTGCGCGAGAGCTCCGCCCCGGCCCTCATGGGGCGGAACGCTACACCGCTGCGCGCAGGAGCAGCACCGGACAGGGGGCGTGATCGAGCACGAACCGCGCGGTATGACCGACCGAGTGCGGCCCCGTGCTCCCGCGGTCGTCCGGATGATCGCGCGCGCCGACGACGACGAGATCGGCACCGCGCTCGGCCGCGACGGCGCAGACGGCACGTCCCGGCTCGCCCTCGCCGACCTCGGTCACCGCGCGCGTCGCGATCCGGGCCGCGCTCGGCATTGCCTCGGCAAGGATTCCCGCCGCCTCGACACGCTCGGCGTCGGCGACGATGCGTGCTCGGTGACGCCCGACCGCGCGATGCGGACCGAAGCCGTGCGCGAGATCGAGACCGCCGCGCACGCCGGTGTCGATGACGTGGCAGAGCACGAGTTCGGCCGGCGGCGTGGCGAGCAGCGCGCCCAGTCGCGGCAGCAGCTCGGCGGCACCGACCTCGCCCACGCCGAGCAGCACGATCGCGGCGGAACGGCCGACGACGCTCATGCGCGATAGGTTGCCGCAACCAGCGCCCAGGATGCCAGCAGCAGGATCGGGACGGTGACGGCGCCCAGCCGGAGATAGTCGCCGGCGCGGACGGTGACGCCGCGCCGGCGGACGGCGACGAGCCAGAGCATCGTCGACAGCGAGCCGACCGGCGTCAGGTTCGGTCCCAGGTCGGCCCCGAGCAGCACGCCGGCCAGGAACGGCGCCTGCGCGGCCGGCGGCAGCGCGGCGCTCCCGGAGAGCAGAAACGTCGACGCGGGGACGTTGTTGGCGAGGTTCGACCCGACCGCGGCAGCGATCGTCCCGGCGCCGATCGCCTCCGGTCCGCTCTCGACGAAGCGCCCCAGCAAACGCGTGAGCTCGGTCGTCACCCCGGCGCGCTCCAGCGCCGCGACCATCACGAAGAGCCCGGCGACGTAGAGCAGCACCGAGAGGCTGACGTGCTCCCTGACCCGCCGCACATCGAGCCGGCGACGCCCGGTCGCGACGAGCGCAAGGAGCAGGGCGCCTCCGCAGCCGACGGCCCCGATCGGGGCCCCGGCCGCGCTCGCGACGAGGTAGGCGATCGCAATCGCGACCAGCGCAGCCGCGGTGAGGAAGAGATGCCAGCGATCGGGAGCCGCCTCCGCCAGCAGTTGACGCCAGTCCACCTCGTAACGGGTCCCCGTCTCCCGCCAGAACACGGCCAGGAAGATCGCCGCATTGAGCAGGACGACGAGGACCGCTGCCGGCAGGAGATGGGCGAGGTACGTGCCGAGGGCCCAATGGAGGCGCCCACCGACGAGCACGTTGATCGGGTTGCTGACCGGCAGCAGCAACGAGGCCGTGTCGGCGACGAAGGTCGCGGCGAGCAGGTACGGCAGCGGTCGGAGCCGTAAACGAGTCGCGATCGCGTAGACGACGGGGGTCAGGATGAGCGCCGTCGCGTCGTTGGAGAGGAACGCGGTGAGCAGGGCGCCGACGCCGAACGTGGCGACGAGCAGCCGGCGCCCGCTCCCCCGCGCCAGACCCGCCGCGAGCGCACCCGCCGCGTCGAAGAAGCCGGCGGCGTCCGCGAGGCCGGCGATGCACATGAGACCGAGGAGGAAGAGGAAGACGTTCGCCTGCTGCCAGAGCGCGAGCCACGCACCGCGCGGGCCGACCGCGCCGAGCGCGAGCATGAGGACCGCACCAGCGGCGGTCCACCAGGCCTCGGCGACTGCCCAAGGACGCACGACGGCGAGCGCGAGCGCCGCGACGAAGACCGCCGCGACGAGCAGCACGGGGATCGGCGGCACTGCGCCAGACTACTGGCGCCACGGCCTGCCGCAGCCGTCGCCAGGCACGAGCCGGCGGGCGCCCGCCCCTCCCGCAGCAGATGCGGCCGAACGCCGGCGATGAGCCGCTTCGTGACGCGAGATTGCGGCCGCGCGCCGGCAAACGGCCCCGGATGGATGCTTCGCGCGCGCCCGGAGCTTGACCTAGTGCCGATGATCCTCTAGTGCCGATGATCCTCGTCTTCGAGCGCGTCCCGCATCACCTCGAGCCCCGAGTGCAGCCGGTGGCGCCCGATCCGCTCCAGGCTTCGCGCGCCAAGCGCGCCGAGCGCCCCACCGGGCGGCTCGTAGTCGATTGCGAGCCGGACGTCGGTGCCCGCGGGGTGGGGTTCCAGCCGCCACAGGCCCTGCACCCGGACGGGGCCGCCGACCGCGTGCCAGCCGAGCGTCGACGGCACCTCCCACCGGTCGATTTCGAGCTCGGTCGCAACCGCGAAGCCGAGCGTCGCCATCTCCACCGCGAATCTCGTGCCGACTCCTCGAGTGCGCTTCCCGAGCGGCTCCCACCGGCGCACGCCGTCGAGCGCTCGGGCGGCGTGCCGGTAGTCGGACAGCCACGCGAACACCTCCTCAGGGAGGCGTCCGATCACGATCCCGACCTCGAGCCGGCGCGGCCGGCGCAGCAGGGGGCTGCTCACGCGCGGAACTGCAGGAGCACGATCCCGGCCACGACGACGATCGTCGCGACGGTGCGCACCCGTCCGAACCGTTCGTGGAACACCAGGGCTCCGATGATCGCGCCTGCGATGACACCAGTCTCGCGCAGCGCCGCGACCGAGGCGAGAGCCCCCTGCGTCTGCGCCCACAGCACCAGCGCGTAGGCGGCGACCGAGATGATGCCCCCGGCGACGCCGAGGTGCCAGATCGGGCGCATCGACCGCAGGAGATCGGGGCCCCGCCGCAGCCAGGCGACGGTCGGGATCACCGGGCCCTGCAGGAGGAAGAGCCAGGCGACATACCCGGGTACCGAGTGGGAGAGCCGCACCCCGATCCCGTCGAGCACCGTGTAGCCGGCGATCGCCAGACCCGTCGCGAACGCGGCACCCAGCGCGGGCAGCTCGCCGCGCGATGGCGTTCCCCCCGCGAACACGAGGCTGGCGAGACCTGCCGACACGACGATGACCCCGGCCGTCGCCGGCAGGCCGAGACGCTCACCGACGACGAGCGTGCCGACGATGGCGACGACCCAGGGCGACGTGCCACGCGCGAGCGGATAGGCCTGGTTGAAGTCGCCGAGCCGGTAGGCCTGCATGAGCAGCCCGTTGTAGACCACGTGCAGCGCCGCGGACGCGAGCAGGAAGGGCCAGGCCGCCCGGGCGGGCCACGCGACGAAGTGCAGCAGGCAGGCGCCGAGCACCGTGTCGACCACCGAGATCCAGGTGAACGTCACCAGCTTGTCGTCGAGGCCATGCGCGATCGCATTCCAGATCGCGTGCAGCACCCCGGCTAACAGCACCACACCGGTGATCAGGAGGAACGGCGTCGACGTCGCGGTGCTGCTCAGCTGCTGCCCCATCGGTTCGCTCCTTTGTAGCCGCAGCGATGCATCGGGTGCGCAGCGCGCCGCATGATGGGAGCGTGGCGGAAGCCCCGACGCTGACCGACGAAGCGGCCGCGCCACTGGCCCCCTCGCTGGAGCGGCTCCAGCAGGGCGTGTTCCCGGGAGTCGCGAGCGTGCTCGGCGGTCTCGTGCGGTTCCACGACGGTGTCTACAAGCTCGGCCCACTGCCGCTGCTCGCGTTCTCGGAGCCCCGCTTCGAGCACCCGGCCTGGGTGTGGGACGTGCGTGGCGGACTGCTCGCGGCGGAGCCGGGCGGCCGGGTGCGCGTCGGGTGGAACCACGGGCAGATCTACTGCCGGGTGGAGAGCTGGCGGCCGCGCCTGCCGCCCGGCCTCTACCGGCTGTTCCAGGTGCCGTTCCATCACGCCGTCACCCGCATCGGCCTGCTGCAGCTGCGCGGCCGTACGCCGAGCCCCGGCATTCCGGCCGAGCCCGCGCGGCGGCTGCTCGCCGGGCTGCTCGATTTTGCCGCGTGCGTGTCGGTCGTCGGCGTCGTCCGGCCGCGGCGGCCGCTCCTCACCCTGGCCGCGATGCTCGCGGCGACGCAGGTCGGTCTCCTCGCGTGGCGGGGCCAGACGCCCGGTGGCTGGATGGCCGGCACCCGCGTCGTCTCCGTCGACGGCAGGCCGATCGGGGGTGGGCAGGCGCTCATCCGCCTGCTCGCGATGCCACTCGGCATACGCTCCCTGCGCGACCGGCACGACGAGCTCGCGGGGACCGAGGTCGTGCTCACGCGCTGAAGCGCCAGCGGCAGCGCCGCCGGCCGGGCTGGTACGGTGACCCACCGTGATCCGGCGCCTTCGCTGGGGGCACGCGTTCGCCTGCCTCCTCCTGGCGCTCGCGCTCGTCGGCTGTTCGCCGGGCGCGACGTCATCAACGACCGCCTCAGGGGCACGCCTGGCCGACCCGACGGTCACAAGTCGGGCGATCACGCTGCGCACCAGCGTCGACCTCGCGCTGAGCGCGCACGTCATGCTGCTCGCCCGCACGACGGGCGCCGCGCTCGGCGTGCGCACCGACGAGTTCACCGCGTTCGGCACCGACGTCCACCAGAACGCGACGAATGTCGCGGACGCGATCGCCCCCCAGAACACCGAGGGCAACGCGCAGATCTCGCAGACGCTCACGCTTTTCGACCAGTCGACCCTCACCTACACGACGGCGACGTTCAAGAAGGACACCCCGGGGCAGCAGGGCGCGCAGAGTGCGATGACGACCGTGTACCAGCCACAGATGGTCGCCGCGCTGGGCACCGCGACCGGCGTGAAGAGCGCCACGGTGACACCACTCGTCGCCCAGCAGATCCAGGACGAGCTCCAGATCGCGAACGACCAGGCGAATGGCAACTGGGTGTCCGCCGACGACGCGCTCAACACCGCCTACCAGCACGCCGTTGCGTTCGGGGATGCGCTGGCACGGGCCGAGGCGAAGCGCTCGCCCCGGCAGTACCCGGGCAACGCGGCCTCCAAGGCGGCCGGCTTCCGGGTGCTGTACGAGACCCAGCTCCAGGAACAGGCCTACCAGACGGCCATGGTCGAGGGCGCCGCGGTCGGCCAGCGAACGGCCGAGCAGCAGGCGGCGGCGCAGGCCCAGAGTGCGGCGGTCGCGGCCACCAGCCAGGGCTTTACGACGAACGTCCCGACGGCGTCATCGAACACGACCGTCGCATCCGGTCTCCAGAGCTCGTTGACCGCGCTGTACGGCCAGGCGCTCGCCTACGCGCAGGCGGCGGCCGGAAAGCAACCGACGACCGCGCCGCAGGCGGGGCTCCAGCAGACCTTCCCCGGCTACTATCTGCAGCTTGCGCACGGCACCCTCGGCGTCAAGCCGGAGTCGTCGAACTCGA
>JBAPVZ010000789.1:0-3115 GCA_049283435.1 Candidatus Dormiibacterota bacterium | reverse complement strand
CCGTTGACGGGCAGCCGGTTGTAGACGCGGCGGAACGGCGACTCGACGAACCCGAACTCGTTGACGCGCGCGTAGGTCGCGAGCGAGCCGATGAGGCCGATGTTCGGCCCTTCAGGGGTCTCGATCGGGCAGATCCGGCCGTAGTGGCTGTGGTGGACGTCGCGGACGTCGAACCCGGCCCGCTCGCGGCTGAGTCCACCGGGACCGAGCGCGTTCAGGCGCCGCTTGTTCGTGAGCTCGGCGAGCGGGTTGACCTGGTCCATGAACTGCGACAGCGGGCTGGAGCCGAAGAACTCCTTGATCGCCGCGACAACTGGCCGGGCGTTGATCAGCGACGCCGCGGTGACCGTGTTGGGGTCGGAGATCGTCATCCGCTCCTTGATGATCCGCTCCATGCGGATCAGGCCCATCCGGAACTGGTTCTGGAGCAGCTCACCGACGGCGCGCACCCGGCGGTTGCCGAGGTGGTCGATGTCGTCCGCGATCTGCTGGTCGCGCACCGCGTTGTTCAGCTCGAGCAGCTTGCGCAGGATGGCGACCAGGTCACCCTTCTCGAGGATGCGGAGGTCCTGGTCGCGGACGCGCTCCTGGATCTCCTCGGCGGGCCGGCCGAGGCGCTTGTCGACCTTGTAGCGGCCGACGCGGCCGAGGTCGAAGCGGCGGCTCGAGAAGAAGAGGCCCTGGAGCAGGGTGCGCGCGTTGTCGACGCTCGGCGGATCGCCGGGGCGGACGCGGCGGTACAGCTCGAGCAGGGCGTCGTCCGCGCGCAGCGTCGCGTCCTTGTCGAAGGTCGTCTCCAGGTACGGGTGCTCGGCATTGTTGTCGACGTCGCCGAACAGCTCCTGCAGGGCGCGGCGCTGGGCATCGCGGTCGCCGTCGGTGCCGGCCAGGCTCGGCAGCTCGAGCGCCTTCAACAGCGCGGTCACCGGGACTTTGCGCTTGCGGTCGATCTTGACCGTGACCAGATCCTTCGCCGAGGTCTCGATCTCCAGCCAGGCGCCGCGGTTGGGGATCAGCTTGGCGCCGAAGAGCCGGCGCCCGCTGGCGGGGTCCTCGACGGCGGTGAAGTAGACGCCCGGCGAGCGGACCAGCTGCGAGACGACGACGCGCTCGGTGCCGTTGATGATGAAGGTGCCCTCGTCGGTCATCTTGGCGAAGTCGCCCATGTAGACCTCGGACTCCTTGATCTCGCCCGTCTCGCGGATGGTCAGGCGCGTCCGGATACGTAGGGGGGTGGCGTACGTCATGTCGCGGTTGCGGCACTCGTCGACGCTGAACTTGGGGGCCCCGAACTCGAAGTCGAGGAAGCGGAGCTCGAAGTTCTTGCCCGAGTAGTCGGTGATCGGGTTGATCTCATCGAAGAGCTCGCGAAGGCCGTCGCTCAAGAACCAGCTGAATGAGTCGGTCTGGGTGGAGATGAGATCCTTGATCTCGATCAGGTTCGGGATCTTTCCGAAGTTGAGACGCGCGGGGACCTTCATCTCAGAGATCATCACAGGGGCTTCCTCCTTGCGGACAGAAGGCACGCCGCGACTCAGGGCTGAGGAGAGGCGCAGCGAGGCAGGCACGCACAAGAACACGAAGCGTAGCACGCTTCGCATCAACTTGCGGCGACACACGCGCAAGCCGATCGACCGCCACCGATGGACGACCGAACTCGAGCCACCGGCCCCCGTCGGGTCGGTTCCCATGAGTAGGGTAGGGCAACTCGGGCCCGGCGTGCAAGTCCCGTGGTCAGCGCCCCGACACCGACACGCATCACCTCCGACAAGAGGGAGGGACTGGAACCCGCCCTTCTCGACCAGGCAATCACGGCGCCCGATCAGGCAGGTGGACTGGCCCGTCAGTTCTACGGCGCCGGTCCATTCGTCGCCGAGGCCGTTTGAAAGGTGCTCGACCTCGTGCCCATGCCAAGAGGAGCCGCCGCTGGGGATTGACGGCAGCCCGAGACGACGCCGTCGATCTGGTCAGGCGTGACGGTTACTCAGATTCCGGTGGCCGAGATCGAAGCTGGGCGATCGCCAGGACGGCCAGGAGCATCGGGACGGCGATCAGGAACTGGGCCCGACTGCAGTAGCGGGCTCCGGGCCAGAAGTCGATCCCGGCAAGCTCACGATCCAGTTCGCCGGACCGGCACAGGGAGACTCCGTGGGCAGCCAGGGCGAGATAGTTGGCGGCGACACCGAGCGCCCACGCGGCAATGATGGTGTTGATCGTTCCGCCGGAACGGATGAGGAGCGCACCCACGACGGCAGCCAGCAGGACCGCCAGCGCGAATTCGGCGAGCAAGACCCGCCGCCGAGCGCGTCCTGCGCTCAGACCTGGGGTCCCCGTACATAGAGTATGCGGGCCACGCCGCACGCCTCATCCCAGGCGTGTGGTGACCGAAACGGGCCTGAGTGGCGCCGGACCGGCGGCGACGCGACGGGGATGCGCAGATAGGAAGAGGATCGATGACGAGAAATCTCCGTACCATCGCCGGGTCACTGTGCTGGATCGTGGGCTTGCAGTGGTTCCTGGCTCAGGCGGTCGCACAGGCAGCCTGGCGCACGCCGTACAGCCTCTCGCACAACTTCATCAGCGATCTTGGCGCCCTTCACTGCGGCACCGAGACCGGGCTTGGCTACGTCTGCTCGCCACTGCACTCGGTCATGAACGCTTCGTTCATCGTGCTCGGACTGGGCACGTTGGGCGGTGTGATCCTCCTTTGGGACCCGGTGGCCTCGCCGAGGGCTCGTCAGTGTGGGGCTCGTCCTGTTCGCCCTCTTCGGCGCCGGCAAGATCGTTGTCGGCCTCGAGCCCGAGGACCAGCGCTTGATCCTGCACGTGCTCGGATCGCTCGGCATATTGCTCGGCGACATCGGCGCCGTTCTGCTCGCTGCCGGCCTGTGGCGCGCGGCGAGATGGCCGGCGGTTGTGTTTCTGTGCATCGGGGTGGTCGGCGTCGTCGCCTTCTTCCTCCAGGTCGTACCTCCGCTCGAGGTCGTTCGCGGCGCACTGGAGCGACTGGCCGACTGGCCGCTGCCGTTGTGGCTGGCAGTGCTCGGTTGCCTTTGGCTGTCTGGACGCCAATCGGTGCAGAGCCATCGCGCGTCCCCCGTCCGCACCTAGAAGC
>JBAPVZ010000788.1:0-4941 GCA_049283435.1 Candidatus Dormiibacterota bacterium | reverse complement strand
CTCGTGGGGGGAGTGTGTCTATCGCGTCCACCTCCGGGCGCGACAAGCGACCGACCGAGGCACCTGGAGCTACACGTTCTCGACGACCGGGCGGTGAAGGCCGGGAGACGAGGACGCGCAGGACGGGGGGATGCGCTGAGTGCTATGTCATGCGTCCGGTCTCACGCGCAGAGCAGCCATCAACAGTCGCCCGGCCCATCGCTACGCAAGATCTCAGGAGTGCCGCGCGGTCGAGCTGCCCCGGGTCGAACGTCGCCGCCGGCTGAGCCCATCGCCCGGCTTGGAATCCCGCCGGCCGACCGTTCAGTCCGGCCGCGAAGAGCGGTCCCGGAGGCCGGCGAACACGTCGTTTTCCGGCAGCGTCGTCTCGACCGTCGACTCGACGAGCACGTAATCCTCGCTCGGCGTCAGCTCCTGCTGGAGCGCCATCGGGACCTTGAACCAATTGCCTTCGGGATCGATCTGCGTCTCGTGCGCGAGGAGTGCTCGATCGCGGAGCGGGAAATACTCAGCGCAGTCGACGAACGTCGTCGGTGCCGGCGTCGCCGGCCGCTCCGGCTGCTTCGCCATCCACTCCAGCATCTCGCCGAACGGCGACTCGATCCCCCGGGCGAGCATCGCCTCGTGCATCTGCCGCACCCGCGCCCGCCGGAAGCCGCCGTTGTAGTAGAGCTTCGGCACCCGCCACGCGGGGCCTGCCTCGGGGAACCGGTCCGGATCGGCGGCCGCGGCGAAGGCGGCGACCGACACCTCGTGGCAGCGGATATGGTCCGGGTGCGGGTAACCACCGCTCGGGTCGTAGGTCGTCATCACGTGCGGACGGAAGGAGCGGATCGTCCGCACCATGCGTTCGGTCGCCTCGTCGAGCGGGACCAGCGCGAAACAGCCGTCGGGGAGCGGCGGGCGCGGGTCGCCCTGCGGCAGGCCGGAATCGGGGAAGCCGAGCCATTCGTGCTCGACGCCGAGGATCTCAGCCGCACGCTCCATCTCGCGGCGCCGGAGAGCCGGCAGGTTGGCCGCCACCTGCTCGTCACCTTCCAGGCGCGGGTTGAGGACGCTGCCTCGCTCGCCTCCGGTGCACGTGAGGACCCGGACGCGGGCGCCCTCGGCAGCGTATCGGGCCATCGACGCGGCGCCCTTGCTGGACTCGTCATCCGGATGCGCGTGGACGGCGAGCAGCCGCAGACCGCTCGCGTCGCTCGACGCAGGCCCGTTTGGTCGCGCGGACCGGGCCGGCTGAGGTGCTTGCATGTTCTCTCTATGGTGCCGGAGCGACGACCTCGATTGCCTCGGTCGGTCGACGGAGGCCCTGCCCGACCGTAGACTGAACTCGCGGTGGCTCCGACCGTGCGCGTCAACGACGAGCGATCGCCTGGCGGTCGCTTCCTCCGTGCGGTCCGGATGTCGGCGCCCGACGTTGCACCGGTGCTGCATCGTGCCCACGTCGGGTTCCGCGCCGAGGATGCCGTGTCGACGAGCTGGCTGATGCCGCCGATGCCGGCCCTGACGCTGATGTTCGACGTCAGCCGGCAAGGTGCGGGTGAGCCCTGGGTCGAAGGCATGCGCGAGCACCCCGCACCGGTCATGCTGCCGCGTTCCTACGGCCTGTTCGACGTCAAACTGACGCCCCCGGGAGCGTTCTCGATCCTCGGGATGCCGCTCGGCGAGCTCGGCGACCACCCGCTCGCGCTCGCCGACGTGGTCGGCCCGGCCGCGGCCCGCGCGCTCGACGAACGGGTCCGCGAAGCGAGCGACTGGGGGCGGCGCTTCGACCTGCTGGAGGCATTCCTGCGGCGCCGGCTCGCCGCGGAGTTCACCCCGAGCGGCCCCGTCACCCGGGCCTGGCAGCGTCTGCAGGAGACCGACGGAGCCGTTCGAGTCGGCGCGCTCGCGCGCGAGGTCGGTTGGAGCCGTCGCCATCTCTCCGCCGAGTTCGGCGCGCAGATCGGACTCCCGCCGAAGCGAGCGGCCCGGCTGCTGCGGTTCCGGGCGCTGCTGCGCGACGTCGAGCGCGTGCCTGCGGGCTGGGCCGATGCGGCCCTCGCGCATGGGTACTACGACCAGCCGCACCTCGACCGGGAATTCCGAGCCTTCACCGGTGTGACGCCCAGCGCTTGGATGGCGCGGCGGGTGGGCTCCATGGAGGCGGTTCCCACGCCCCCGTGACCTCGACGTAGGGCAGGCGGATCGCTTGCGCCAAGCCTCGAGCGTGGCGCAGAATGGAACGCATGTTCGATGAATCTCCCCCCGCCACCCGTCCCGCCGCCGAGTCCCCCGAGGACCTGGGTCGATTCTTCGTCGAGCGGGCGAACGCCGGCGACGTCGAAGGCCTCGTCGCGCTCTACGAGCCGGCCGCGCTCATCGCCTTCCCTTACGGCGACCGCGTGATCGGGCACGACGCCATTCGCCTCGCCTACGCGAAGCTGCTCGCCGTGCAGCCCCGGTTTGCGCCGGGTGTGCAGCGACCGGCGCTCGTCAATGGCGACCTCGCGCTCACGTCGACGCTGACGACGACCGGCACGATGGCCGAGATCGCGCGGCGTCAGCGCGACGGGAGCTGGCGGTGGGTCGTCGATGACCCCGCGATCGCGCGCTGAGCATTGGACATTGGGCGGCGAGCGACGGCAGTTTCCATCGAGCGGCGGCGATGTGGCCGACTGGAACAGCGCGGACGCGCAGGCCGGCCTCATTTCTACCGGAATTCCGGTAGGGTCGGAGTGTGGAGATCATTGCTATCGACCGCGCGCGGAACAGCCTGCGTGAGGTGGTGGAGCGTGTGCAGGCGGGCCCGGTGACGATCACGCGCAACGGCGAGGCGGCGGCGGTCGTGATCGCGCCGGACGACTACGAGTCTCTCGTCGCGACGGTGGAGCTGCTGTCCAACCCGGACTACCACCGGAAGCTGGAGGAGCTCAAGCACACCCCCGACGAGTATCTGAGCCAGGCCGAGGTCGAAGTCGAGGTGGAGGCGGCGAGAAAGGCGGCCTCGTGAGCGCCCTCCGGTGGCGCCGCAACGCGCGAGGACATCTCCAGGAGGTGCCGGCCCGACTGCGTGAGCGCATCCTCCGAGCCACGCATCCCCTGGCCGAATTCCCGCGTATGGGTGTGGCCATCGCTGCCGATCCGCCCGGCCAGCGGCGGCTGGTCGTGGCCGGCTGGAGCATCGTCTACATCCACGACGAGGTGCAGGACGTCGTCTCCGTACTCGCGCTGGTCATGCCCGGCGCGCTACTGCGCTGAGTACGGACCGGTCCTCGTCGGTCACTGTCGCAGCAATCCGATCTCCCTGGTGCAGCGAGCCGCCCAGCCCAACCGGGCACTGAGCGACACGGATCCGCGTCAGCCGTGCGGCGGCAACTCGATCGGCGCCGGCGGCGGACCCTCCCGGAGCAGCGCTGCCAGCAGGCCGGCGAGGCCCAGCGGGTAGATCGTCTCGGGCGTCCCAGCGAGCTCGGGCCCGGTCCACCAGCGAACCTGTTGGATGGTCTCGCGCTCGATCGCGACCTGTCCGCTGACGTCAAGGTCGGTGACCGCGGTCCGACCGAGGTAGAAGTCGTTGGCCTGGTCGAAGACGATGCCATTGAACGTGAACCGCGTCCGTTCCCGCCAGACCAGCGGACCGAGGTCGAAGCCCCGGATCCCGACCTCCTCGGCGACCTCGCGGCGCGCCGTCTGCTCGGCAGTCTCGCCCGGTTCGGCACCGCCCCCGGTCGTAAACCAGAACGAACCCCGCGCAGGATCAAGTGGGTCGCGCGCGCAGAGCAGCACCAGCCGGTCGTCCGGGTCGAGCAGCAGGACCCGCACCCCGCGACGCGACGGACGGCCGTCGACCGCAAATGCGGCGACCCCGTCGCTCACGCCGAAACGGCGTCTCGGATCGCGGCGCTCAGTTCGGCGGCCGCGGCCTCGGGATCCTCGGCGTAGAGCACGGAGCGGCTCGCCGAGACGAGGCAGGACGCCGGATCGCCGGTCGCCGCCGCCTCGACCGCGGCCGCCAGATCGCCGCCCTGCGCGCCGACGCCGGGAATCAGGAAGGGGAGCGCCGAGCGCCGTCGCACGTCGGCGATCTCCGCGGGGGCGGTCGCCCCCATCACGAGCCCCACGTTGTCCACGTCCGCGACGCTCGCCGCGATTTCGGCGACGCGCTGATAGAGCGGGTCGCCCCCGGTATCCAGGTGCTGGAGGTCGGCGGCGCCCGGGTTCGAGCTCCGGCAGACGACGTAGACGCCGCGCTCGGCGTAGGCCGTCAGCTCACGGAGCGTGTCGGCGCCCTGGTAGGCCTGGGCGGTGATCGCGTCCATCCCCAACACCTCGAACGCCGCCCGCGCGTAGCGGCGCATGGAGTTCGCCATGTCCGAGCGCTTCGCGTCGTAGATGAACGGCACGTCGGCGGGCGTTTCGGCGCGCAGCCGCTGCAGCGCCGCCATGCCTTCCGCACCGTACTGCTCCCAAAACGCGGAGTTCGGCTTGTAGCAGCAGACATACGCGTGCGTGCGCGCGACGACGCCGGCGCAGTGCCGGTAGGCGCCCTCGACGCCGCCCGGAATCCGCTCCGGGTCGGGGTCGAGCCCGACGCAGAGCGGCGAGCCGGTGCGTGCGATCGCGCTGCGCAGCCGGTCGAAGAACGGGGCGGTCACTCAGCGGTGCCGCCGGTCGTCGCGTCCGCCTCGCCGTACTTGGCGGCCATCGCGGCACGCTTCTCCCGGCCCCGCTCGGCGAGCTTGCAGTAGGAGCAGATGCGTCCCGTCGCCGGCTGGCCGCAGCGCTCGCATGGATGCAGGTCGGTCGCCTGGTCGAATCCCCCCTGCGCGACCGCCGCCCGGCCGCCCTTCAGGTAGCCGACGAGGAAGCGATGCTTGGCGCCCGGCTGCTGCTCCTCGAGGCCGTTCAGGAGATCCTTGTAGGCGAGCGACTTGGCGCCCTTCGCCATCGGGCACTCCT
>JBAPVZ010000787.1:0-1545 GCA_049283435.1 Candidatus Dormiibacterota bacterium | reverse complement strand
TCCTGGTGCCGTACTGGACGATGACGTAGAGATCGACGCCCAGCCCCTCGGGCACCTCGCGGATCTCGACGCCACGATGCAGATTCTCCCTGCGCACCAGCGTCGCGACGCCGTCCCGCAACCCGCGGGCGGCCATCCCCATCACGCCATAGCAGTTGATCGCCGCGTGGCCCGCGATCGCGGCGACCACCGGCTGCAGCACCTGGGTGCGGCCGCGCGCCCGATCCGCGCGCAGCGCCGGTATCGGTTCCTGATCGGTTGCGCCTGGGGACATGACCCGCAAATGGTACAATTCCCACCCGTTCCCATCAGGCAAGTGAGACCAACTATGTCCAAGCGATGCGAGATCTGCGGCAAAAGCCCGCAGTACGGAAACAACGTCAGCCACTCGAAGCGGCGCACGAACCGGCGGTTCCTGCCCAACCTGCAGGTCGGGCGGGTCGATATCGGCGGCAAGGTCGTCCGCGCGCGGGTGTGCACGCGCTGCCTGCGCCGCCACCCCGCCACCTCCTGACGACGTTCCGCTGTACTACCTGGTCGCGGCAATCGTCGCGTTCTGCGCCGGTGCGGCGCTCCAGTACCTGCTCTACAGCCGCGTGCTCGTACCTGGCCTCGCCGACCCCGACCCTCGACGCAAGCGGCAGGCGCTGACCCGCTGGTTCTCCTACAACGCCGGCCTCTGGGCGGCCGTCGTCATCGGGTCGATCGTCTATGTCGCGCTCGAGCGCAGCCACGCGAGCGGGTTCCTCTGGATCCTGCCCGCGGTCGGCGCCGTCTTCGGGACCGGCGTGCTGATGCAGATGTCGGTGCTGCGCATCGCCCGTACGGCGCTGTCCTGAGCGGGCCGGCGCCGCCGTCCGGGGGCGGCTCTGGCGTCCGGAGAGAGTGTCTGGCTCGAGTCAGCGGACTCCGAACAGCGCCTTCGTGACCTGCGTCGCCATGCGCGGGTTCTCCTGCAGCCGCCGCACCGAATAGGCGAACCAGTCCTTGCCATAGGGCACGTAGACGCGCACCCGGTGCCCCTCGGTGCGCAGGCGTCGGCGCAGATCCTCGCGCACCCCGAGCAGGCACTGGAACTCGTAGCCGCCGGCCTCGCCCAGCCCCGTCGCGAGCAGCGCCGTCGCCTCCCGCACGAGCCGGTCGTCGTGGGTCGCGATCGCGGTCTCGAGCCCGCCGCGCACCGCCTGCTCGAGCAGCCGAAGGTACGCGTCCTGGATCTCTCGGTAGCCGGTATAGGCGATCGCCGCCGGCTCCAGGTAGATCCCTTTGACGAGTCGAACCGGCACCTGGGCCTCGATCAGCCGCGCCAGATCCTCGGGGGTCCGGCGCAGCCGAGCCTGCAGGACCGTGCCCACCCGGCGCCCGCGCGCGCGGGCGATGGTGACGAGCTGCAGCGTCGCGTCCACGGTCGGCGCCTCCTCCATGTCGATCCGCACGAACCGGTGCGCCCCCTCGGCCGCCTCGAGCACGAGCTCCAGGTTCGCCTCGCACAGTGCCCGATCGAGCGCGAGCCCCAGCGAGCTGAGCTTGACCGAGACGCCGCAC
>JBAPVZ010000786.1:0-9139 GCA_049283435.1 Candidatus Dormiibacterota bacterium | reverse complement strand
CTGGATCTACATCGGGACCCAGGGCATCCTCCAGGGCACGTACGAGACGTTCGCCGCCGTCGCCGCCAAACGCTTCGGCGGCAGTCTCGCGGGCACGATCACGTTGACCGCCGGGTTGGGTGGCATGGGTGGCGCGCAGCCGCTGGCGGTGACCTTGAACGGCGGAGTCGCGATCTGTCTCGATTGCGACCCCTCGCGCATCCAGCGCCGTGTCGAGCACGGTTATCTCGACGCGCGTGCCGACTCCCTGGAAGACGCGCTGCGTCAGGCGATCGCGGCGCGCGACGCGCGACGGCCGCTGTCGCTCGGCGTGCTCGCGAACGCAGCCGAGGCGGTGCCCGAGCTGCTCCGGCGGCAGGCGCCGATCGACATCGTGACCGACCAGACCTCGGCCCACGACCCGCTCTCCTACCTCCCCCTCGGCGTGCCGTTCGAGGAGATGGCGGAGATCGCGCGGCGCGACCCGGAGGAGTTCACGCGCCTCGCCCGGGACTCGATGGCCCGGCATGTCGAGGCGATGGTCGGCTTCCAGGACGCCGGAGCCGAGGTGTTCGACTACGGCAATTCGATCCGTGGCGAGGCGCTGCGGGGCGGCTACGAGCGTGCGTTCGCGTTCCCCGGCTTCGTGCCCGCGTACATCCGCCCGCTCTTCTGCGAGGGCAAAGGCCCGTTCCGGTGGGCCGCGCTGTCGGGCGATCCCGCCGACATCGCGGCGACCGACCGCGCGATCCTGGAGCTGTTTCCGGAGAACGAGTCGCTCGCCCGCTGGATCCGGCTGGCCGGTGAGAAGGTCCACTTCCAGGGGCTGCCCGCACGCATCTGCTGGCTCGGCTACCGGGAGCGCGATCGGGCCGGCGAGCGCTTCAACGACCTCGTGCGGAGGGGCGACGTGGGGGCGCCGATCGTGATCGGCCGCGACCATCTCGACGCGGGGTCGGTCGCTTCGCCCTATCGCGAAACGGAGGCGATGGCGGACGGGTCCGACGCGATCGCCGACTGGCCGCTGCTCAACGCGATGCTGAACGTCGCCTCGGGCGCCTCCTGGGTGTCGATCCACCACGGCGGCGGCGTCGGCATCGGACGCTCGATCCACGCCGGTCAGGTCGTGGTCGCGGACGGGACCGACCTCGCGGCGCAGAAGCTGGCACGGGTGCTGACGAACGATCCCGGCACCGGCGTCATGCGGCACGTCGACGCCGGCTACGAGCGGGCGTCGGCGATTGCCGACGAGCGCGAGCTGCGGGTCCCGATGCGGGAGGGGCAGGGCGGCGAGTGACCGTCGGGACGACGCCCGCGGTACGGCGCTGGCACGCGCCGCTGGCCATCGTGGCGGGCGCCCTCGAGCGTGACGTGCTGCTGGAGGCGGAGGGCGATCGGTTCCGCGCCGTCACCCCGGGGATCGCCGACCCGCCCGCCGATGCAGAGCGGCTCCGCGGGCTGACGATGCCGGGCCTCGCGAACGCGCACTCCCACGCGTTCCACCGCGCGCTGCGGGGACGCACCGAGACCGGGCGCGGCACCTTCTGGACCTGGCGCGAGCAGATGTACGCGCTCGCCGCGACGTTGACGCCGGCCATCTGCCTGGCGCTCGCCAGGGCGACGTACGCGGAGATGGCGCTCGCCGGGATGACGTGCGTCGGCGAGTTCCACTATCTGCATCACGATCCCGAGGGCCGGCCCTACGCAGACGCCAACGTGATGGGCCGAGCGCTCCTGCAGGCGGCGGAGGAGGCCGGGATCCGTATCACGCTCCTCGACACCTGCTACCTGGCGGGCGGTTTCGGCGTGCCGCCGGAGGGAGCGCAGCGGCGATTCTCGGACGGTGATGCCGACCGCTGGGCCGCGCGCGTCGACGATCTGGGTGCGCCGGCGCACGCGCGGATCGGCGCTGCGCTGCACTCGGTACGCGCCGTGCCGGCCGAGCAGATGGGGACGGTCGTCGCCTGGGCCGCGCGGCGGGCGTGCCCGCTTCATGTTCACCTCTCCGAGCAGCGGGTGGAGAACGAGGAGTGTGAACGCGAGCACGGGCGCTCGCCGACCCGGCTGCTCGGCGATCGCGGCGTGCTCGCAGCGCGGACGACGGCCGTGCACGCGACGCATGTGGACCCGGCCGATGTCGAGGCACTCGGGTCGGCGGGCGTCACCGCCTGCCTCTGCCCCACGACGGAGCGCGACCTCGCAGACGGGATCGGACCGGGGCGCCCGCTCGCGGCTGCGGGCTGCCCGCTCGCGCTCGGCAGCGACGGTCATTTCGTGATCGACGGGTTCGAGGAGGCGCGGGCATTGGAGCTGGACGAGCGGCTGCGCACCGAGCAGCGTGGGCATTGGACCGCCGCCGAACTGTTCGACGCGGCGAGCGGTGCCGGCCATCGCGCACTCGGCTGGGGGGACGCGGGCCGGCTCGCGCCGGGGCAGCTCGCCGATCTGGTGACCGTCCGGCTCGACGGACCGCGCCTCGCCGGCGCCGGACCCGCGTTCGCGCTCGAGGCGGTCCTCTTCGGTGCGACCGCGGGCGACGTCGACCGGGTCGTCGTCGGAGGGCGGGACGTCGTGCGGGCGGGTCGCCACCTGCTGCTCGACGACGTCGGCGCAGCGCTGGAGCAGGCGGTGGCCGCGGCCTGGGAGGAGACGCGATGACGGCAACGCTGATCGACGGCATCGGCACCCTGGTGACGAACGATCCCGGGCTCGGTGCCGGGCCGCTCGGGATACGGGAACAGGCCGCGGTCGTGCTCGACCGGGGACGCATCGCCTGGGTCGGGGACACGGCGCGCGCCCCCGCGGCCGACCGGCGCGTCGACGCGGCCGGGCGGGCGGTACTCCCCGGCTATGTCGACAGCCACGCGCATCTCGTCTTCGCCGGCGACCGCGCCCGCGAGTTCGCGGCCCGCATGGCCGGGCAGCCGTACGCGGCGGGAGGCATCCGGACGACCGTCGCGGCGACGCGCGCGGCGAGCGACGATGCCTTGCTCGGAAACCTCAGGCGGCTCGTCGCCGAGGCGAGGCGCCAGGGCACGACGACGATCGAGTGCAAGTCGGGTTACGGTCTGACCGTCGCCGACGAGGTGCGCGCGCTCTCGATCGCGGCGCAGGTGACCGACGAGGTGACCTTCCTCGGCGCACACGTCGTGCCGGCCGAGCATGCGGACGCGCCCGCGCGCTACGTCGAGCTCGTCCGCGGCGAGATGCTGGACGCCTGCGCACCGCACGCACGTTGGATCGACGTGTTCTGCGAGCAAGGTGCGTTCGACGGGGCCGCGACGCGCTCGATCCTGACCGCGGGCGCCGAGCGCGGTCTCGGCCGGCGGGTGCACGCGAACCAGCTGGAGCACGGGCCCGGGGTCCAGATCGCGGTCGAGGTGGACGCCGCGTCCGCCGACCACTGCACGCATCTGGACCGGGCGGACGTCGACGCGCTGGCCGCCTCCGCGACCGTCGCGACGCTGCTGCCGGGTGCCGAATTCTCGACCCGTTCGACCTATCCCGACGCGCGGCGGCTGCTCGACGCCGGCGTCACCGTTGCGCTCGCGACCGACTGCAACCCGGGCACCTCGTTCACGTCGAGCATGGCGTTCTGCATCGCGCTCGCCGTGCGCGACCTGCGGATGACGCCGGACGAGGCGTTGTGGGCGGCCACCGCCGGCGGCGCCCGAGCGCTTCGCCGCGACGACATCGGCCGCCTCTCGCCCGGCATGCGCGCGGACGTGGTGCTGCTCGACGCGCCGACTCACCTGCACCTCGCGTACCGCCCCGGGGTCCCGCTCGTGCGCACCGTGTGGAAGGACGGAGAGATCGCTGCCGGCGGCTGAGCTCACGGCGGCGGCGATCACGCAGCTCTTGTCCAGCCCGACTGCACCCCTGCACGGCTTCGGAGGACGCAATGACGACCAAGCGGATCCTGCTCGACACGGATCTCGGCACCGATGTCGACGACTGCCTGGCGCTCGCGTTCCTCGTGCAGTCCCCGGAGGTGCGGCTGGAGGCGGTGACGTGCGTCTACGCGGACGTCGAGCTGCGCGGCCGGATGGTCGCCAAGCTGCTGCGCCTCGCCGATCTGCCGGACGTTCCGGTCGCGCTCGGCGCTCGCCAGCCCCTGCTCGGACGGGTCCCGCTCTTCTGGCAGGGTCACGAGGGGGAGGGCCTCCTCGAGGCGGGCGATCCGGCGCCGGTGTTCGATCGCCGGCACGCGGCGACCTTGATCGTCGATGTCGCTCGTGCGCATCCGGGCGAGGTCTGGCTGCTCGCGATCGGACCGCTCACGAACGTCGCGCTCGCGCTGCAGCTGGAGCCCCGCCTTCCCGACCTGCTGGCGGGCGTGTCGATCATGGGCGGCGCGATCCGCGGCCGCGCGGAGGAGGGGCAGGCAGCGGTCGAGCACAACGTGCGCTGCGATCCCGAGGCGGCCTACCTCGTTCTCCGATCGGGCCTGCCGATCACGCTGGCGCCGCTCGACGTGACGACACAGGTGCGAATCGACCGCGCCGGCCTGGCCCGGATCGCTCAGGGCGGTTCGCCCTTCCACGACGCCGTAGCGCAGCAACTGGCACGGTATCCGCGCTTTCGCGATCGTGGCTGGACCTACCTGCACGATGCGCTCGCGGCGGCGACGATCGTCCGGCCCGACCTCGTCTCGACCTCGCCGTTCGAGATCGACGTGGACCTCGGCGGCGACGTGGCCGGTGGTCTCACCGTCGCGCGCCCGGTCGAGCCGGCGCAGTCGAGGCGGTCCCTACGCGTCGCGCTCGACGTCGCGGTCGAGCGCTTTCAGGACCTGTTCCTGGAACGGCTGGCCGCCCCGCGGTAGAAGCCGAAGACGGGCGCGGCTTGGCACCGTTATCGGTCAGCCACGCGACACTCCTCGGGTGGTATCGATCAACGCTCGCGCTAGCCGCCGTTCGGCTCGGCCAGCCATGCGAGGTACTGGTCGAGCATCTCCTGCACGACCGCGAGCGGGAGCCGTATCTCGTCTTCGTCCCATTGGTCGTACTGCGGCAGCAGACTGACCTCGTCTCCCTCGATGTGGATCTCGCAGGCCATGCCGTCGATCCGAGCGTCCGGGTCCCGCCGCTCTCGTAGCTCATGCCAGGCGGCGAGAAAGCGCTGCGCGGTGGACCGGGACGCGGTCAATTCTGCGAGCAGGTCGATCAGCGCGTTGCGGACCTCGGGCACGAGCGGCGGCGTTCGCTCCGGCACGACGAAGCCACCGTCGTCCTCGAAGTGCCATCGACCACGCTCGGTCATCGCCTGGGCACGCTACCGGTCGGCGGAGGCCGATGCCTCATGGAGAGGAATGCGCGTATCACTGCCGGGCGTGCCGCGCCGCGCCGCGATCCCGGGACAGCAACGCCGAACCGCTGTGCCAGGCAACGCCCGTGACCATGCAATCGACCATGCCGCACACGCTCACAGCCGACGGCAGATACGCAAAGCCAAAAGCCCTAGGACGGAGTTCCTTCCTGCATTTCCTTCTCGTCTTCGCGTCTCGTCTTCGCGTCTTCGTGTGAAACTCGTTCCCGGTCGCACGGCGCGCAGTCGTCGACGCTCGACGCGCTACCGGCGCTGCTGCCGCACCCGTGGGATCGCCGCCAGCAGCTGCCGCGTGTACTCATGCCGCGGGTCTTCGAACACCTCGCGGGTCGCGCCCGCTTCGACGATCTCACCGGCACGCATGACGAGCAGCCGGTCGCACAGGTGTCTCACGACGGACAGGTCGTGTGAGACGATGACGAGCGTCAGGTCGAACTCCTGCTTCAGGTCTTCGAGCAGGTTCAGGATCTGCGCGCGGACGGACACGTCGAGTGCCGACACCGGCTCGTCGGCGAGCAGCACGCTCGGCCGCGGGGCGAGCGCGCGTGCGATCGCGATCCGCTGCCGCTGGCCGCCGCTGAACTCGTGTGGGAACCGCTGGGACGACCCCGCCGGCAGGCCGACCGCCTCCAGCAGCTCGGCGACCCGGCGACCGCGTTCCTCCCCGGTGCCGAGGCCGAGCACGCGCAGCGGCTCCGCCACGATGCTGCCGACGCGCATCCGCGGGTCGAGCGCCGACACCGGGTCCTGGAACACGACCTGCACCTCGCGGCGCAGCGATCTGCCGTGGTAGGTGATCACGCCGCTCGTCGGTGGCTGCAGCGCGAGCAGCAGTCGCAGCAGCGTCGACTTGCCCGATCCCGACTCGCCGACGATGCCCAGCGTCTCCCCGCGGCGCACCTCGCAGGTGACGCCACGCACCGCGGCGACCGTGCGCGGAGGCGCCAGCAGGCTCGTCCGGGGAAGGCGATAGATGCGGGACACGTCGCGCACCGAGAACACCAGGCCCGGGTCCACCGCGCTCATGCCAGCGGATGCCAGCAGGCGACGCTGTGCACCTCCTCGGCGCGTCGTGGCAGCGCCGTGCACTCGGCGTCGGCGCGCGGGCATCGCGTCCGGAACGGGCAGCCGGAAGGGAAGTCGCCAAGCCCGGGCACGGCGCCCGGGATCGCCGCCAGCCGGCGCGACGACGAGCTATCCACGGGCGGAATCGCGTCCAGCAGACCGGCCGTGTAGGGGTGGCGCGGCCGGGAGAAGACCTCCTCGGCACTCCCCACCTCGACGATCGTCCCGCCGTACATGACGAGCACGTCGTCGCAGGTCTCGGACACGACCGGGAGATCATGGGTGATCAGCAGCAGCGACGCGTGCTCCTCGTCGACGAGGCGGCCGAGCAGCGCGAGGATCCCCGCCTGCACCGTCACGTCGAGCGCGGTCGTCGGCTCGTCGGCGACGATCAGGTCGGGACCGCACGCGACCGCCATCGCGATCATCGCCCGCTGGCGCTGCCCCCCCGAGAGCTGATGCGGATAGGCACGCAGCTGCGCCGTCGGGTCGGGGAGCTGGACCCGCTCCAGCAGCTCCCGCGCCCGGTCCCGGGCCGCGGCGCGTGACAGCCCGCGGTGGATGCGCAGCGGCTCCGCGATCTGATCTCCGATGCGCTGCAGCGGGTCGAGCGCGGTCAGCGGCTCCTGGAAGATCATCGCGATACGGTTCCCCCGCAGGCGGGCGAGCGCTCGCTCGGGGAGATCGAGCAGCGAGCGACCCTCGAACGCGACCGAACCCTGCGCCCGCAGGTTGTCAGGGAGCAGCCCCATCACGGCGAGCGCGGTCAGCGTCTTCCCGGAGCCCGACTCGCCGATCAGCCCGGTGCGGCGCCCCGGCGCGAGAGAGAATGTGACCTCTCGTACCGCGGCGACCGAGCCGACGGATACGGTCAGGTTCCGCACGTCGAGCAGCGGGACAGCCTCCGTCATGCCGCGACGCGCTCGACGAGGCGCGGGTCGAGCAGATCGCGAAGCCCGTCGCCGAGCAGATTGAAGCCGAGCACCGAGAGCGCGATGCTGACCCCGGGCCAGACGGCGATCAGCGGGGCCTGCGCGAAGTACGACTGCGACTCGCTCAGCATCCGGCCCCAGGACGGCGTCGGCGGCGGCGTGCCCAGGCCGAGATAGCTGAGCGCCGCTTCGGCGAGGATCGCGAGCGCGAACGCGATCGTCCCCTGCACGATGATCACCGACAGCACGTTCGGGAGGAGATGGCGCACGAAGATCCAGAGCGAGCGGGCGCCGAAGGTCCGCGAGACGGTGACGTAGTCCTGCTCCATGATCTGCAAGCCGGCCGCGCGCACGAGACGCGCGAAGACGGGGACGAACGAGATCCCGATCGCGACCATCGCGGTCACCGTGCTGGAGCGGAACGCGGCGGCGAACAGCATCGCGAGCAGCAGCGCGGGAAACGCGAGCACGATGTCGCTCATCCGCATCACGAGCTCCTCGACCGGACGCCAGAGCACGGCAGCGCCACCGAGCGGGACGCCGATCACGGTCGCCAGCGCGACGGTGACGATGCCGACCAGCAGGGTCACCCGCGCACCGGCCATCAATTCGCTCAGCTCGTCTCGCCCGAGCTGGTCGGTCCCGAGCAGGTACCCGGGCGCGCCCGGACCGAGGAACTGACGACCGACGTCGACCCGCGTCGGATCGTGCGGCGTCCACAAGAACGACAGCAGCGCCGACACGACGACGAGCCCGACGAGGACGATGCCCGCGACGAGCGTCGGCGGGACCGCTCGACGCCGTCTCATGGGAGGTGGGTCACCGGGCAGTCACCGGCGGGTCACGTCGCGGCCCGGAGCCGCGGGTCGAGCAGCCGGTAGCCGAGATCGGTCAGGAAGTTGACGACGAGCACGAACGCGGTGAGCACCATGACGAGGTCCTGCGCCGTCACCAGGTCGCGGTTGCCGATCGACTGGAACAGCAGCTGGCCGAGGCCCGGCAGCACGAACACGTTCTCGATCACGATCGCGCCGACGAGCAGCGACGTCAGCTGCAGCCCGAGCACGGTGACGACCGGGATCGACGCGTTGCGCAGGCCATGCCGCCACATCGCCTGCCATCGCGTCAAACCCTTCGCCCGCGCCGTTCGCATGAAGTCCTCTTGCTGCACCTCGATGACGGCCGAGCGGATGTAGCGGACGAGCACGGCCGCCTGGATCAGCCCGAGCGCGAACGCCGGCAGGATGAGGGACTGCAGCGACTGCAGCGGGTTGAGCGACCAGGGGACGAAGCTGCCCGCCGGGAGCCAGTGGAGGTGCAGCGCGAAGATCGTGATCAGCAGCAGTCCGGCCCAGAAGGCGGGGATCGCGATGCCGCCCATGCTGAGGCCGGAGATCAGCAGCCCGACCAGGTTGCGGTGCCAGACGCCGGCCACGACGCCCAGCGGCACCGAGACGACGATCGCGATCAGCATGCCGAAGATCGCGAGCGGGCCGCTCACCGAGAGGCGCTGGAGCAGCAGCGGCCCGACCGGCACCTTGCTCGTGATCGAGGTCCCGAAGTTGCCGGTCAGCATGCCGCCGAGCCAGTCCACGTAGCGCAGGACGCCCGGCACGTCGAGCCCGAGCTGCTCGTGCAGGGTGCGCACGGCGGCGGGGGTCGCCTGCGTGCCGAGGATCACGTAGGCGGGGTCGCCGGGGAGCACGTTCGTGATCCAGAAGACGACGATCGAGGCGACGACGAGCGAGGCGAGCAGGAGCAGCAGCCGCCGAGCGACCTGGACCGTCATGCGCGCAACGACAGCAGACGGGGCCGTTTGCCGGCAAGCGGTCGCT
>JBAPVZ010000785.1:0-7642 GCA_049283435.1 Candidatus Dormiibacterota bacterium | reverse complement strand
GATCAACCTGATCCCCTCGGAGGTGCGGCTCGAGCTGGACGGCCGGGTGCTGCCCGGCGTGACGGCGGATCAGTTCGTCGCCGAGGTGCGCGCGGTGGTCGGGCCCGAACCCGAGATCGAGGTGACGAACGAGGGGCCGTTCGGTCCGGAGCCGGTGCTGGACGGGTTCTTCGACCTGCTCGGCGGGATCGTCGAGGAGCTCGAGCCGGGCGCGATCGCCGCCCCGACCATCCTCGCCGGCGCGACCGACGCGCGCCATTTCGCGCCCCTCGGCATCACCGGCTACGGGTACCTGCCGCTGAACCTGCCCGACGGCTACGGTCGCAACACGGTGCACAACGCCGACGAGCGGGTGCCCGCTGCCGCGCTCGAGTTCGGCACCCGGGCCATCGCCGCCGTCCTCGATCGCTACCGGGGCTGAGGATCCTCGCCGCGGGTGTCCCAGGCCTCCTGCAGGGCGGCGGCGAACACGTCCGTGCCCTGGGCGCCGGAGACGCCGAAGCGCCGGTCGAGCACGAAGAAGGGGACGCCGCTCGCCCCGAGCGACGCCGCCTCGGCCTCCTCGGCGCGCACCTCCCCGGCGTAGACGTCACCGGCGAGCACGCTGCGCGCGCGCTGCTCGTCGATGCCGATCTCGCCGAGCAGGCGGACCAGCGTCTGGGGGTCGCCGATCGGTTCGCCCTCGGTGAAGTAGGCGTGGAACAACCGGTCCACCGCCGCCTCGCCGCGCCCCTCGGCAGTCGCGAGCAGCGTCAGCCGGTGGGCGTCGAACGTGTTGCCCGGCCGGGTGCGGTCGAGGTGATACTCGAGGCCTTCGGCGGCGGCGAGCTCGGTCAGTCGCGCCTGGTTCGCCTCCACCTCCTCGCGCGAGGTGCCGTACTTCTCGACCAGGCGTTGGACCGGATCCCCCTCGACCTGGCCGGGCGCCGACGGGTCGAGCTCGAAGCTCCGCCACCGCACCTCCACCTCGTCTCGGTGCTCGAACCCCTCGAGCGCGCGCTCAAAGCGCCGCTTCCCGAGATAGCACCAGGGGCACACGACATCGGACCAGATCTCGACTTTCACGCCCAGTGGAACCGACCGTCCCGCTCCGACCATCCATCGACCGATCGAGATGCCGCCGATCAGGCTGTGCAACGTGACGACGCACGCGTCGGGCGGCGTGGCGAAGCACGCTACACTCGCGTCGGAGTGCAGCCGCGGTGAAGGTCTTTGCGACCTACAACATCAAGGGGGGCGTCGGGAAGACATCGGCGGCGGTGAACCTCGCCTACCTCGCCGCCCAGAGCGGCCAGCGCACGCTGCTCTGGGATCTCGATCCGCAGGGGGCTGCCAGCTTCATGTTCCAGGTCCGCGCCGCGGTGAAGGGCGGCGGCAAATCTCTCATCAGGGGCAAGCGCGAGCTCGACGACGTGATCCGCGGGACCGTCTACGACCGGCTCGACCTGGTCCCCGCCGATTTTCGCTACCGCCACATGGACCTCGCGCTGGAGCAGGAGAAGAAGCCGACACGCCGGCTGCGCCGCCTGCTCGACCCGCTGGCCGGGGAGTACGACGTGGTGCTCCTCGACTGCCCGCCGAGCGTGTCGCTCGTCTCCGAGAGCGTCCTGCACGCGGCCGACCTGCTCGTCGTGCCGCTGATTCCGACGACACTGTCGCTGCGTACGTTCGACCAGTTGCTGGAGTTCGTCGGCGAGGCCGGCGATCCCGCGCCGAAGGTCCTCGCGTTCTTCTCCATGGTCGACCGCCGCCGCAAGCTGCACCGCGAGACGGTCGAGCGGATGGTGCATCGCCCCGACGTCGCCGGTGCCGTCGTGCCGCAGCTGTCGCTCGTCGAGCAGATGGCCTGGCGGCAGGCGCCGCTCGCCGCGTTCGCACCTCGCAGCTCGGTTGCGGCCGCCTACGCGCAGCTCTGGGCGGAAGTGCGGGCGCGCGCCGCGTGAACCAGGACCGCCGAGTGGAAAGGAGGGACGGACGATGACCGAGACCCAGCTGACGAATCCCTACGAGCGCTCGCTGGCGTCGGTGCGGGCCCGTGGTTCGGCGAAATGGGGCACCTACGGGGAGGACATCCTCGCCGCCTGGGTCGCCGAGATGGACTACGAGACCGCGCCCGAGGTGCAGCAGGCGATCGTCGAAGCCGCCGGCGGGCAGCTCTACGGGTACCCGACGGCGGCGATGGAGACCGAGCTCGCCGAGGCGCTCGCCGGCTGGTACGCGGGCACCGCGCAGTTCACCGTCGCGCCCGAGCGGATCCACTCGCTGCCCGACATCCTGAAGGGGATCGAGCTCGCGATCTCCCTCTATTCGCGTCCCGGGTCGGCGGTCGTGATCCCGACCGCGAGCTATCCGCCGTTCTTCATCGTCGCCCAGGCGCTCGGCCGGGAGGTGATCGAGGTGCCGATGCTCCGCGGTGACGGCGGCTGGCGCCTCGACCTCGATCGGATCGACGCCGCGTTCGGCGCCGGTGCCGGCACGCTGATCCTCTGCAACCCGCACAACCCGCTCGGTCACGTGTTCTCGGCGCCCGAGATGGGCGAGATCGCCGAGATCGTGGAGCGCCACCGCGGACGGGTCGTCGCCGACGAGGTGCATGCACCGCTGACCTATCCCGGCCGGCGTTGGGTGCCCTATGCGTCGGTCTCGGAGGTCGCCGCCGGCCACGCCGTCTCCCTGATGTCGGGGTCGAAGGGGTGGAACCTGGCCGGCCTCAAGTGCGCACAGGTGGCGCTGCACTCGGACGCCGACGCCGCCGGCTGGAAGACGCTCTCCCCGCTCGCCGCGCACGGCGCCTCGACGCTCGGCATGGTCTCCAACACCGCCGCCTATCGCGCCGGCGGCGCCTGGCTGGCGCGCACGGTCGATTATCTGGACGGCAACCGGCGGCTGCTCGGCGAGGCCCTCGCGGACCGTCTGCCCGCGATTCGCTACGTGCCGCCGGAAGGCACCTACCTGGCCTGGCTCGACTGCGCCGCGCTCGGTCTGGAGAGTCCGCAGGCATTCTTCCTGGAGCAGGCGAAGGTCGCGTTCAACGACGGCGGGCAGTTCGGCGCGGCGGGGCAGCGCTGCGTGCGCTGCAACTTCGCCACCTCCCGCCAGGTGGTGGAACAGATCGTGGAGCGCATGGCGGGCGCGCTGCGGACCCGGCCCGCGACCGCCGTTTAGGCCCCGCTGCGGGGAGCGTGGCGGCCCCAGTTCCATGCGGACTCGTTATCGTGCTGTGTGTGACGGAGATGACACACGCATGATCAAGCGATTTGCGATGGGTGTCGCGGTCGGTGCGACCGCGATGTATTTCCTCGACCCCGGCAAGGGTCTCGCGCGACGGCGGCGAGCCAAAGCCTGGTGGGGTGCACACGGCCCTCAGGTGCGGTCGGTGAGCGAGCACACGCTGCGGGTCGCGACCGCGCAGACGGGCCGGGTCGCCGGGGAGGTCCGAGAGCGGGTGCAGAGCCGCAACGCTTCGTGACCGTTGTCATGGGCGTCCTCTCAGACCGCCTGGTAGGCTGAGCCGCAGATCGCCGGAGCCGCTCCTCGCGGCCGCGGCGATTGGGGGTCGTGGGCGATGGGTAGGGAAGGACTCACCACGGAACAAGAGAGGAAAGTGATGACCGACACCAGTACCAAGGCCGGCCCGCCCCGCGGCCCGGACGAGCTGGTCCTCGAGCCTCCCCGAGCCGTCGACGCCGTTACCACCGAGCAGGCAGCGACCGCGGTCAAGGTGGACCCGGACACGGCGAAGCAGATCGACACCGCGGTCAAGGGCTTCGTCGATTCGCTCAGCGACATGGACACGCACTCGCCCGAGTTCCAGCGCAAGGTCTCATCCGTCAGCCATATGGGTAACCAGGAGATCCGGCGCTCGTCCGAGGTCTCGAATCGGTTCCTGGAACGGCCGGCGGCCTCGCTCGAGAAGGGTCCGCTGGGCCAGAACTCGCAGGTCACGACGGCGCTCGTCTCGCTGCGCCGTCAGGTCGAGGACCTGGACCCCTCGCGCAACCTGAACGGCCGGCGCGGTCTGTTCGGGCGCTCCAAGCTGGCGGGCCGGACGAAGGACTATTTCCGCAAGTACCAGTCCTCCCAGACCAACCTGAACGCGATCATCCAGGGTCTCTATCGGGGCAAGGACGAGCTGATCCGCGACAACGCGTCGATCGAGCAGGAGAAAGTCCACCTCTGGCAGATGAAGGAGCGCCTGGAGCAGTACAGCTACATGGCCGCGCGCCTGGACGAGGAGCTGACGCAGAAGATCGAGTCGGTGGAGACGACCGACCCCGAACAGGCGCGTGCGCTGAAGGAGGACGTGCTCTTCTACGTCCGCCAGAAGCGGCAGGACCTGCTCACCCAGCTCGCGGTCACCGTCCAGGGCTACCTGGCGCTCGACCTGATCCGGAAGAACAACATCGAGCTGGTGAAGGGCGTCGAGCGCGCGACGACGACGACCGTCTCGGCGCTCCGAACCGCCGTCATCACGGCATCGGCGCTGAACTCGCAGAAGCTCGTGCTCGACCAGATCACGGCGCTCAACTCGACGACCGGCGATTTGATCGCGGCGACCTCCCAGATGCTGCGCCAGCAGTCGGGCGACATCCAGGCCCAGGCCGCGTCGGCGACGATCGCGGTCGACAAGCTGCAGACCGCGTTCAACAACGTCTACGCGACGATCGAGCAGATCGACACCTTCAAGGTGCAGGCGCTGGACAGCATGCGGCAGACCGTGGACGTGCTCTCCGGCGAGGTCACGAAGGCCCAGACCTACATCGAGCGCGCCCGCTCCTCGGACGCCGGCCAGCAGGCCGCCGAGCTGCAGCTGCCGAGCGGACTGCGCAGGATCCCCTGATGCACTGGCTCGCGTTCGCCCCCTTCCTCCTCCACGGGTGGGGATGGGTCGTGCTCGCCGGTGGCGGGTTCGCCGTGCTGCGGGCGATGAAGGGCGGCCGCGGGCGGCGGCTGGGACCGCCGACGGCGGGACCGATGATGCCGGGACCACCGCGTCCCGTGGTGCCGCCGAGGCAGGAGGCGAGGAAGGTGCTGCCCGAGATGAGCCGGCTCGCCGCCAACCGGCTGCCGCCGTCGGTGCAGATGAAGGTCGGCCAGATCCGCCGCAAGGTGGAGGCGATCCTGCAGTACTCGGCGCAGTTCCCGGTCGGCTCCGAGGAGCTGTACGTCGTCGAGCACACGGCGACCGACTACCTGCCGAAGACGCTCGAGGCCTACCTGCGGCTGCCCCCGGCCGCCCACAACCAGGCCGTCGAGCCAGGCGGCAGGACGGCCTGGGAGGAGCTGTGGGCGCAGCTCAACCTCATGGGGTCGAAGCTCGACGAGGTGGCGCAGCAGCTGCAGCGCGCGAATGCGGACCAGCTGCTCGCGAACGGGAAGTTCCTGCAGGAGCGGTTCAAGCAGCGCTCGGAGTTGGATTCGGCCACCGAGAAGGGCTGAGGGCTCGTTGGCCGGCCCCGGCCTGCGCGTACACGGCGGTGAGGCGGGCGGCCGCCGGCTCGTCGCTCCGACCGGCATCCGGCCCAGCGAGGGACGCGTCAAAGAGGCGATCTTCAACGTGCTCGGGCCGCTCGTCGCCGGCTCCCGGGTGCTCGACCTCTGTGCCGGCAGCGGTGCGCTCGGGATCGAGGCGCTCTCCCGCGGTGCCGAGCGGGCGACGTTCGTCGACCAGAGCGAGCGCGCGGCGGCCGCGATCCGTCGCAACCTGGAGGCGATCGGCTACCGCGAACGCGCGCACGTGTTCCGCGCCGATGCGGCCCGGTGGGTCCAGGAGCGGCCGACCGACGTGCGCGCGTGCGATCTGGTCCTGCTCGACCCGCCCTACAATGACCCCGTCTTGGCCCGGCTGCTCCAGCTCCTCGACGGCAGTGCCCCGAGCGGCGCGCTCGTCGTCGTCGAGCATGGCCATCGAGTCTCGCTGCCCTCGCTGAGGCGCCTGCGCGCGGTGCGGGAACGGCGCTACGGCGACACCGAGGTGACGATCCTGGAACCCGCGGAGCCCGGCGCGTAGTGGTCTGCCCGCGTAGCCATATCGCGCCGGCTGCAATTTGGCCGATTGCCGGCAATGGGCCGTCAACTCGCCTCGCGAAGCGTCGCCGTGCCGGCGTTCGGCCCTTTCCTGCGGCGGACGGCTAGATGGGACGCCACGCCCTCTACGCGGGGACGTTCGACCCGTTCACGCTCGGGCATCTCGAGATCGTGCGGCGCTCGGCGGCGATCTTCGGCGAGGTGACGGTCGGCGTCGCCCGGAACCCGGAGAAGCGGCCGCTGTTCACACCCGAGGAGCGGGTCACCATGATCGGCGAGGCGATCGCGGGTCTGGCCGGAGCGCACGTCGTCGCGTTCGCCGGGCTCACCGTCGACTTCGCCCATGCGAACGGGATGACCGTGCTCGTGAAAGGCTTGCGGACGGCGGCCGACCTCGATGCCGAGCTCCAGCAGGCGGTGATGAACGCCGCCCTCGCGCCGGATCTGGAGACCGTGTTCCTGCCCGCCGCGGCGAACCAGCTCTTCGTGTCGTCCAGTATCCTCAAGGACGTCGCGAGCGAGGGTCGCGACGTCGAGGCGTTCCTGCCCGCCCCGGTCGCGCTGCGTATCAAGGAGAAGTTCCGCTGAAGGTCGACGAGACGCTGGATCGCATCGAGTACGTGGTCCACCACGCGCGGCACGTCCCGTTCTCGAGCCAGGTCATGGTCGACGAGGACGAGGTGATGGACCTCATCGACCAGCTGCGCTTCGATCTCCCCGAGGAGATCAAGAAGGCGAACTGGACCGTGCAGGAGCAGCAGCGGCTGATCGCCGAGGCGCACGCGGAGGCGGGCCGCATCATGACGACCGCGAACGAGCGCGCCGAGGTTGCCGTGCAGGATCACGAGACCCTGCGGCGGGCGGAGCGCGAGGCGCAGCAGACGATCACCGAGGCGCAGGCGAAGGCGGACCGCATCATCCGGGAGGCCGAGGCCTACACCGTGGAGCAGCTCCAGCAGCTGGAGGCCCACCTGAGCCGCACGCTCGTCACCGTGAAGCGCGGCGTCGAGGCGCTCCAGGCGAGCCAGCCCCAGCCCGAGGTGCCGCTCACCGAGGAGTAGCCGTCGCGTCAGGCGACGCTCTCGTTCGGGTAGACTGGCCGACGCTCATGGGACTCCCCAAGGTCAAGCTCTCGAAGGGGCGCAAGGGTTCGCGACGCTCGCACCTCGCGCTGACCGCGATTCCGCTCGAACCGTGCTCGCACTGCAGGAAGCCGCACCGGCCGCATCACATCTGCCCCGCCTGTGGCTATTACGACGGCCGCGAGGTTCTGAAGACGGAATAGCGGGTGCCGCCACCACGCACCACCGCGTTCCTCTTTCCAGGTCAGGGGTCCCAGCAGGCCGGCATGGGCGCCGAGCTGCTGCGAGACCCTGAGTTCTCCGCACTCGCCGAGCGCTGCTCGGAGGCGAGCGGGCTCGACCTGCGGTACCTGCTGGTCGACGCCTCCGACGACGAGCTCACGCTGACCCAGCACGCACAGCCGGCGCTCCTCTTCGCCGGCGTCGCCCTGGGCACGCTCTGCCAGCGCCGGGGCCTGTCGCCGGCCGCGGTCGCCGGCCACTCGGCGGGCGAGTACGCGGCCCTGACCGTCGCCGGCGCCTGCTCGCTGGAG
>JBAPVZ010000784.1:0-8851 GCA_049283435.1 Candidatus Dormiibacterota bacterium | reverse complement strand
CAGACGGTTCGGCGGTATGCGGGACGCCTGCACGAGCCGCTCAACGACTTCGATGCCGAGGAGGTCCTGACGGACACCCTGACGTGGTTGGAGAGGGGGAGTCCTGTCGTCATGAAAGCGCCCACGGACTGAGCGCGGCCGAGGAGCACGCACGGGACGAATTGCCCAAATGTCCCAGACCCGGGGTGTGCAAAACCCGCCTCGCTGACTCTCGGAGCCGTACGCTTCGCCGGAGGGATGGACACGCCGGCAGAGGGCTCCGACGGCGCCCGGACGCGTACGCAGGCGAAGCTGGCCCGCGGGGCGCGGGCAAGTATCGAGGAGTCACTGCTCAGCCGTGCGCTGGTGGACGCGATGGCGGACGGGGTCGTCGTCGCCCGGGTCGACGGCGAGATCGTGTTCGCGACCCCGCGAGCGACCGAGCTCACCGGCTATCCCGCGGACGAGCTCGTCGGCCAGAACGTCGACATGCTCGTGCCCGGGACTCTGCGGGGTGCGCACGCGGCGAACCGGCAGCACTACGCGCAGGCGCCGGTGCCGCGCTCGATGGGCACCGACCTCATGATCACGTTGCGGCGACGAGATGGCTCCGAACGCCCCGTCGACATCGCGCTCAGCCCGCTGGAGAGCGGCGGCGAAACGCTGGTCATCGCGTCGATCCGAGATGTGAGCCGGCGCCGCGCGGCCGAGCGCCGCGTCCACCAACAGGCCCAGCTCCTCGACTCGGCGCACGACAGCATCGTCGTCCGCCAGCTCGACGACGACCGCATCACGTTCTGGAATCAGGGCGCGATCGAGACCTACGGATACTCTCGCGAGGAGGCGATCGGCAGTTCGGAGCCCGAGCTGCTGCGCACGATCTTCCCCGAGCCGATGGCGCGCATCCGGCAGGCGCTGATCCGGCGGGGCCGCTGGGAGGGGGAGCTGACGCACCACCGGCGGGACGGGACCTGGCTCGTCGTCTCCAGCCGGTGGCTGCTCGCCAGCGGCCAGCAGGGCAGCGCTCAGTCCGTGCTCGAGATCAACCGCGAGATGACGACGCAGCACCGGGCCCGGCAGCGGCTGGAGGCGGTCCTCGCAGTGACCCGCGCGATCCTGGCCGGGGAAGCATCCGACGTCGTGCTCGAGCTGATCACCCACCAGGCGAGGGACCTGGTCGGAGCAGCGCTGGCGACGCTGGCCCGGCCGGAGGCCGAGACGGGCGCGCTCGTGGTGCGGGTCGCCGAGGGGGAGGGCGGCGAGTCGCTGCTCGACCTCCAACTCCCGCCGGAGGGATCGTTCACCGCGCGGACCCACGCCGATCGGCGGCCGGTCCGCATCGACGACCTGAGCAGCGATCGCAGGGGGTTCCGCCTCTTCGCTCGCGCGGCGAGCCTGGGCCCCGCCCTGTACGTCCCGCTGCTCAGCGAGGATCGGTTGCTCGGGACGCTGATGGTCGCGAATCCGATCGGCAGCCCACCGTTCAGCGACGACGAGCTGACGGTCGTTCAGCTGTTCGGCGACGCTGCCGCGGTCGCCCTCGCCTACGGCGAGGCGCGGGACGTGATCTCCAGGACGATGCTCGTGGATGACCGCGAGCGGATCGCGCGCGAGCTGCACGACGGCGTCGTCCAGACCTTGTTCGGCGTGGGGATGGGCCTGCAGAGCGCGGCGGCCCTGGTCCAGGAACCGAAGCTGCAGCAGCGGCTCCAGCAGGCCGTCGACCGCATCGACGGGGTGATGCGCGATATCCGTGCCTACATCTTCGAGCTTCGCCCCGACCTGCTCGGCGGGCGCCTCGAGAGGTCGATCCGCCAGCTCGCCGAGGAGGTGCGCTCGGAGGTGGGCGTGGATGTGACCGTCACCGTCGCGCCGGCGGCCATGGAGGCCGCCAACGCGCGCGCCGAGGACCTGGTGCAGATCGCGCGCGAAGCGCTGAGCAACGTGCGCCGGCATGCCTTTGCGACGACCTGCAGCCTGCGCCTCGAACGCGACGGTCACACGATCGTGCTCGTCGTCGAGGACAACGGCGTCGGCTTCGATCAGACGCTCGGGGATCGCGGCGCCGGCCAGGGGCTGGGCAATCTCGCTGCCCGCGCGAGGCGCCTTGGCGGCCACCTCGACCTGCGATCGGCCCCCGGGGAAGGCACGGTCGTACGGGTGACCGTGCCGATCCCCTAGCGCGACCGCCCACCCCGGGTCCCGTTGGATTCGGGTCGTCCGGCACTGTGCCCTGCGCGGCCGGCTCACGCACCCTTCTGAGCGATGACGACGACGTGCGGCGGCCGGCCGCCGCGCTCTACGGAGGTGCCGTGAACGGCAATCGGATCGTGGTCGGCTGCCCTCCGGGAGGGCTGCCCGATCACGCGCTGGCGAGCCTCGCCCGGTGGGTCCGCATCCACGACGGCGAAATGCTCGTGCTCGGTGTCGGAACGGCCGACGAGGACCCGACCGAGTCAGTGGATCGGGCGGTCGCCGCGCTCGCGGAAAGTGGCCTCCGCGCCGAGCGTGAGGTCCTTCCCCTCGCCGCCGACGGCGTCGCCGCGACGATCGCCGTGGCGGCGGAGGTCTGGAAGGCGGACTTCGTCGCCCTCGGCTCCGACCGGCGCGACGTCGCTGACGGGCATCTGGTCGGACGCGTCCCCCGCGCCCTCGTCAGGCGCACGACGATCCCGCTGTTCGTGCACAGCGCGGCGCCGGGCGAGCGCGTGGTGCAGGACGGGGCCGAGCTGCACCGGGCTGCCCTCGGACGGGTCGTCATCGCGATCGACGAGTCGGCGAACGCGGGGGCGGCGCTCCGGGCCGCTTCGCTGCTGTCCCGGCAGGGGACGCCGATGCTCGTCCTCCACGTGCTGTCGGAGACGGGTTCGGAGGGGGCAAGACGAGCCGACGCGTCGGCCGCGGGCGCGGATCGACTCCTGCGCCAGGCGGTGGCGACGCTCGAGGAGGCGGGCCATGACGCGAGCTCCCAGTTGGTCGCCGTGCCCGACCGGATCGCCGAGGCGATCGCCGCCAAGGCGGAGACCTGGGGCGCCGATCTCGTCCTGCTCGGGGCCCCGATGGGTTCGCGGCCGGGCTGCCACCTCGTCGATGGGACCGCGGCCGATGTGCTGCGTCATACGCCTCGTCCCGTCATGCTCGTCGTCTCGCCGTGCGCCGCGAAGGCCGACGTCGGAGCGACGCAGGTCGGTGGTCGGAGCCCATGTCCGGTACCCTGACGCCGATGCCGGACGAGCCGCGAGCGAGTCAAGCGACCGGGGGCGAGACACGCCTCCGCGTGCTCCTCGTCGATGACCACGAGGTCGTCCGCAGCGGTCTGCAGGCGATGATCGACGATCGAGCGGACATGACCGTGGTCGGCCAGGCAGGCTCGGTCAAGGACGCGATCGCCGCCGCCGACCGGTTGGCCCCCGACGTCGTCGTCATGGACGTGCGGCTGGCCGACGGGAGCGGGATCGAGGCGACCCGGGAGATCCGAGCCCGTCGCGAGTCGATCCGGGTCCTGATGCTGACGTCGTTCGCGGACGACGAGGCTCTCTTCGCCTCGATCATGGCCGGCGCGGCCGGGTACGTCCTGAAGCAGATCCGGGGCGGCGAGCTGATCGCGGCGATCCGGGCGATCGGGGCCGGGCAGAGCCTGCTCGACCCCGCCATGACGGCGACGGTCCTGGACCGGCTGCGGAAGGGAAAGCAGCTCCTCCGCGACGAGAAGCTAGCGCGCCTCTCCGGCCAGGAGGAGCGCATCCTCCGGCTCGTCGCCGATGGGCTGACCAATCGACAGATCGGGGAGCGACTCCGACTGGCGGAGAAGACCGTGAAGAACTACGTCTCCATGATCCTCTCCAAGCTCGAGGTGGCTCGACGGGCCGAGGCCGCCGCCTACCTCGCCCGGCACACGTCGACGCCCGGCACCAACCACGAGTAGCCCGGCCGTCGGGGCCGGCCTGAGGTCGGCACCGAGCCGCATGTAGGCGGAGGGGTCCGGCATGATCGCCGGATGCGAGCAGTGGTGCAGCGGGTGGCCCGGGCCTCCGTGTCCTGGCACGAGGATGGCGGCCGAGAGCATTGCGAGCGCATCGGCCAGGGCCTACTGATCCTGCTCGGGATCGGGCCGGAGGACGAGCGGACGGCGGGGGCCCGCCTGGCTGAGAAGGTTGCCGCGCTCCGGATCTTCGAGGACGAGCGTGGCCGCTTCGACCGCAGCCTGGTGGACGAGGGCGGTGAAGCGCTCGTCGTCTCCCAGTTCACGCTGTTCGCCGACGTGCGGCGGGGGCGGCGACCGAGCTTCGCCGGCGCCGGCCCTCCGTCGATGGCCGAGCCGCTGTGCGAAGCGTTCATCAGCGAGCTCCGGGGCCTCGGGGTCACGACCCGGAGCGGCCGTTTCGGGGCGCAGATGGCAGTCGAGCTCGTCAACGACGGCCCGGTCACGATCGTGCTCGGGACCGACCACTGGGAGACCGGCATCGGGTGACCCCGCTCGGGGCCGGGGTCGCGCAGCGGCTCGGATCGGCCATCCATACTGAGTTGGTGGTGCGAGCAGCTGATACCGACGACCTCTCCAAGGTGAGCCAGGAGGCCTACCTGGAGCAGCACCTGGCGCAGATCGCCGCCGCGCAGGCGCGGATTGCTGCCCACGTCCGCCACACACCGCTGCTCGAGACCGACCTCGATCCGTCGCTCCGACTGAAGCCGGAGAGCTTTCAGGTGACGGGGTCGTTCAAGGCACGGGGCGCGTTCAACGCCGCGCTCAGCCTGCGGGAGCGAGCGCCGGACACCGCCGGCATCGCCGCGACCAGCTCCGGCAACCACGCCCAGGCGCTCGCGCTGGCGGCGCGCACGGCACGCCTGCCGGCCGTCGTCGTCATCCCGCAGGACGCGAACCCGAGCAAGGTGGCGGCGACCGGAGCGTACGGCGCCGACGTCCTCCAGGAGGGCGTCACCTTCACGAACCGCGAGGAGCGGCTGCGCCAGGTTGCGGAAGAGCGTGGCTACGCGATCGTGCATCCGTACGACAACTGGGACGTCATCCACGGAGCGGGAACGGCGGCGCGGGAGGCGCTCGCGGACGATCCCTCGGTCACCACGATCGTGGTGCCGACCGGCGGCGGTGGGCTGCTGTCCGGCACCGCGCTCGCCGCCAAGGCGCAGAATCCGTCGATCCAGGTCATCGGCGTCGAGCCGGCAGTGGCTGACGATGCTGCGCGGACGCTGCGGACGGGCAAGATCCAGTGGCTCTCCGAGTCCCCGACGACGATCGCGGACGGGGTGCGCACGACCCACGTCGGCGAGCGCAACTTCGAGGTGATCGTGCAGCGCGGGCTCGTCGACTCGATCGTGACGGTCACCGAGCAGGAGATCGCGGACGCGACGGTCAGTGCCTGGCTGCAGCTGAAGCTCGCGCTGGAGCCGACCGGCGCGCTGCCGCTCGCCGCCTGGCTGACCGGCAAGGTGCCGAGCCGCTCGGGGCCGACGCTGCTGATCTTCTCCGGCGGCAACGCGAACCCGAAGGTGATCGCCCAGCTGCTGGCGAACGCGTAGGAGGCCCCGAGACACCCTGCGACGCGGGGCCCGACAGCGTGCGTCGCCGTCCCGGCCTCTTGACCACCGGGGTTGACAGGCCGTCGGCGTCGCGAGATCGTCCGTCCAACAACCCCCGGGTGGGGGGATTGGGCAGGGTGGGGGATGAAGACGTCGCCTGCGCACGGGCAATCGGTCGCAGTGCGCGAGTGCCCCGGGTGTGGAACGGCGTGATTTTCCGGAGGAACACAGCGACGATTGCGAGCGCGCCGAGCGCGCCGACGAACGCCACGCCGCCCGGTCACCAACCCAAACCAGGCCGCTGCCGCAGCCCGGCAACACCTCAATCAGAGCGCGGACCCCCGTGCGCTCGAAGCCGAGCGAGCGCCAGCTCCATGATCGTGTGGGGAAACGCAGCCCGCGCTTCATCGCCATCTTCGAGGTGCCAGATGCCGGAGAGGGCCGACCACGAGGCGACCCAGCGCAGGAGGTCGCAGCGGTCGATGGCCGCGGTCGCAGCGACGATGCCCAGGCGCGAGTCGAAATGTTCGACGGCCTGCCGCGGCGCCCAGTTGGTGAAGATGTTGCAGTAGTCGAACTCGCGCGCGCCCACGATCCCCTTCGGATCGATGGCCAGCCAGCCCCTGCCGGCGCCGTCAAGAACGTTGTCGTGATGCAGATCGCCGTGCAGAAGGATCGGCGAGGTGGAGCGGTCGAGAAGCCGATCCGCGATCGCCCTGACGCGATCAAACCGTGGATGGGTGTCTCTGAAGAGGGAGGAGAACCAGCGCCGCAGGGAGGGAAACTCGTCGAGACCCCAGAGTGTATGGCCGTGCAGCCGTCGAGCCACGGCGCACAGCACCCGGGTGGCCGCGCCGTCGTCGCTCACCAACGAACGCAGCGGTCGGCCTGCCCGCTCCAAAACGACCGCATTGCCGTCACGCGCGAGCACCCGCACCGCGCCGTTGCCGTCCCACTTCTCCAGCGCACGCGAGCCGGCGAGCTCCTCCGGCTCGTTGGTCACCTTCAGCAACGCCGGCCGTCCGAGGACGGTGACCGGTCGCAGCAGTGATGACGGCGACGAAAACGAGTCACCGTCGGGTTGCAGTTCAAGTCGGGCAACCGCGCGGTCGAGGTCGGCGATCGACGGCTTCGCGGCCAGCGGCACCGACCCATGATGCCGGGATCCCGGCGACGACAGCTCGAACCGTCGGGCTTAACAACCAGGCTGGCGCTTCTCGCTGCGCCGCCGGACGATCCCTCCATGGACACGCTGCGCATCACCCGGCGCCGGCATTTGCCGCTCATCATCGGTGCCGAGCTCCTCGTCGTCGCCGCCTTCGGCATCGCGGTGTGGCAGATCGTGCGGGGTCGGGAGGCGACGCCGCCGACCAGCACCCATCCGGTGACGGCTCCGGCCACCACCGGGCCGGCCGCGACCTCGCCCGCGGTGACCCCGATCCCGCTGCCTGCCGGCGGCACGCCGGCGCCGGCGGCGAGCTCCGCGGGGTCAGGGTCGTCGACTGATCCCGGCACGGCGCTGCTCCAGAAGCTGCAGCAGGCGAACGGGCTCGTCGGTGGACTGGCGCAGACCGAGTCGAGCGTGCTGCAGATCCTGATTCCGGGCACCGACTGGTATCTGCTGCATGTCGTCGCGCCACGCATCCGGCAGGCGTTCCACCATTGACGCAGAGGCAGCCGGCGGGGGCCACGCGCGCCGATGGCAACCTGATCCGCTCCTGAGCGCGCCGACGAGGCACCATGGACAGCATGAGCACCGATACGACGCGGCCGCCCGATCGCGGCCCGATCGAACCCGAGACCCGGATCGGCCACGTCCACCTGAAGGTCGCCGATCTCGACCGCGCGATCGACTTCTACCATGGCGTTCTCGGCCTCGACGTCGTGACGCGGATCGGAGATCAGGCCGCCTTCCTGAGCGCCGGCGGCTACCACCACCACATCGGGCTCAACACCTGGGAGAGCCAGGGAGGCAGCCGCCCGGCGCGGGGGACGACCGGCCTCTATCACACCGCGATCCTCTACCCGACCCGGCCGGCGCTCGGACGGGCGCTGCGCCGCCTGGTCGAGCACGGTTGGCCGCTCGGCGGCGCGGCCGACCACGGCGTCAGCGAGGCGCTCTACCTCGACGACGCGGACGGCAACGGCGTCGAGCTCTACCGGGACCGGCCGCGCGACGAGTGGCCGCGGTCAGCGGCCGGGCAGATCGAGATGTACAGCCGCCAGCTCGACCTGGAGGCGCTGCTCCGGGCGGCCGACGACGAGGCCGGCCTCCTGTCGAACGAGTCCGCCGCGAGCGTACCGGACGCGGGCCGGTGACGCCGGTGACGCCGGTGACGACGGCGCTGCGGCCGCCGACGTTGCGCGACGTGCTCGACGCCCGCCGCCAGCTGGGATCGTCGCTCGCCCGCACCCCCTTCCGCCACTATCCCGGGCTGTCGCGGCTCGTCGGCGCCGAGATCTGGGTCAAGCACGAGAACGTGAACCCGACCGGCGCTTTCAAGGTGCGCGGCGGTCTGAACCTGGTGTCCCGGCTCACCGAGGCGGAGCGCGCGGCCGGTGTGATCGCCGCGTCGACCGGCAACCACGGCCAGTCGATCGCGTACGCCGCGCGGCGCTTCGAGGTGCCGGCCGTGATCTGCGCTCCGGCCGCCGCGAACCCCCTGAAGGTCGAGGGCATGCGTGATCTCGGTGCGGAGGTCGTGCTGGAAGGCAAGAACTTCGACGAGGCGCGCGCTCGTGCCGAGGAGCTGGCCGCCCAGCACGGCTACCGCTACGTCCATTCGGGAGACGAGCCGCTCCTGATCGCCGGTGTCGGTACGTACGCGCTGGAGATGCTGGAGGACGAGCCGGGCATCGACACGATCATCGTGCCCATCGGCGGTGGCAGCGGCGCCGCCGGCACGCTGACGGTCGCCAAGGCGGTCGACCCCGGCATCCGCGTCATCGGCGTGCAGTCGCGCCAGGCGCCCGCGGCCTACGACGCCTGGCGGGCCGGGGCGCTGCGGACGGCGCCGAACGAGACCGTCACCGAGGGGCTGGCGACCGGCTCCTCCTTTTCGCTGCCGCAGCAGATCCTGCGCGGACTCGACGACTTCTTGCTCGTCGACGACGCCGACATCCTGCGCGCGACCGCCGCCATGATCACGGGCACCCGCATGCTCGTCGAACCGGCGGGCGCGGCCGCGCTCGCCGGAGCGCTGCAGCTTGGCCCCGCCCTCCACGGCCGTCGGGTCGCGATCGTCGCGAGCGGAGGCAACATCGCCCCCGCGCAGCTCGCCGAGGTGATGGCGCCGCTGGATCGGTGAACGCGCGACGGCCGGTCAGCCCGCGT
>JBAPVZ010000783.1:0-5364 GCA_049283435.1 Candidatus Dormiibacterota bacterium | reverse complement strand
CGGGTAGTCGCTGACGATCGCACGGGCCGCCGTCAACGCTCGCACGGCATGCCACGCGTCGGGCGGAATCAGCGCCGACTCGCCGGCACGCAGCGTGCGGGTGTCCCCCTCCACGGTCACCGCGATCTCCCCGTCGACGACGATCCACACCTCCTCCTGCGAGTGGTGGTGCTCGTGGACCGGCGGCGCGTCGCCCGCGATGTCGTAGACGCCGTACGTCACGTGCTCTGAATGGAAGATGCGGCCGCGCCAACCGGGCACCGGCTCGATCCGCTGCATGTCGTCGACGGCCCAGAACGTCATGGTCGTCACGCTACTCGCGGCCCAGGGCCCTCCGCGCACCCTCGCCGGCACGCGGCGGACCGGGGCCGGGCGAATGATAGATACTGATCGCATACATGAGCGCGCAGCACGCTGCCTACGACTTCACGAAACGGAAGATCCTCGACGGCTCCTACACCGAAGGCACCTTGCTCAGCGAGGGCATGGTCGCGGACGCGATCGGGATCAGCCGCACCCCGGTGCGGGAGGCATTCCTGCGGTTGGAGGCAGAGGGGCTGCTTCGTCTCTATCCGAAGCGCGGTGCGCTCATCGTGCCGATCCCGGACGGCGAGGCGGAGAACGTTCTGGAAGCGCGCCTGACGATCGAGGCGTTCACGGCGGACCGTGTCGTCCGCGCGGCCGCGGAGCGACGGGAGCCGCTCGTGCGGGCGATGGCCGGGGACCTCGCCGAGCAGCGCTCGATCGCGGCGGAGGCCGATTGGGCGGCCTTCTCGGGGGTCGACCGCCGGTTCCACCGGCGGCTCGTCGCGGCCGCCGGGAACCCGGTGCTGGCTGTCTTCTACGACTCGCTCCGGGACCGGCAGATCCGGCTCACGATGCGCTCGCTCTTTCGCGACGAGCGGCGGAGTGAGCTGATCCTGCGCGAGCATGCGCAGATCGTCGAGCTGCTGCGGGCGGGCGACGAGGCGGGTCTGCGGCGAGCGCTCGCGGCGCACCTGGAGGGCTCGCTGCGCGCGCTGCGCGAAGCGGACGTGACACCGGCGCTCACCGCCTCCTGACCTCGCGCCCGCTCCACGGTCGGCCGAACGCCGGCAACCGGTCGCTATCTTGCGTCGGGACAGGTCCCATTGCCGGCACTCGGCTGGCACTCGGCCCGACTCTGCCGGGCTCCTCCCTACGCGGCGCTTCGCAGGTGATACTGCACCCCATGCCAGGCGGCCCGACCGTCGTCGACTACGATCCGCGGTGGCCGGACGTCTTCGAGCGTTTGCGGCGGCCGATCGCCAGCGCGCTTGCCGGGCTCAGGGCGGACGTCGAGCACGTCGGCAGCACCGCCGTGCCCGGGCTCGCTGCGAAGCCGATCATCGACATCGATGTCGTCGTCTCCGAGATCAGGCGGCTCCAGCAGGTGATCGCCCGGCTGGAAGGCGTCGGCTACCGGCACCAAGGGGATCTCGGCCTCGCCGGCCGCGAGGCGTTCGCGGCGCCCCCCGACCTCCCCGAGCATCACCTCTACGCGGTCGTCCGGGGCAACGATGCGCATCAAAACCACGTGCTCCTGCGCGACCATCTGCGCAGCCACCCGGACGCAGCGCAGCGCTACGCGGCCCGCAAGCGCGAGCTGGCGGATGTGCTCGCCCACGACCGGACCGCGTACGGCGAGGCGAAGGCGGGCATCGTCACCGAGCTGCTGCGAGCGGCGCGCGAGGAGCGCCGGCGGCAGCCGCCGGCCAGCGCCGACCGCGGCTGATCCGCGCCCTCTCCACAGGGGCCGAACGCCGGCAACCGGTCGCCATCTCGCGTCGGGATCGGGCACATCGCCCGCATTCGGCCCCCATCGTGCGGGGCTAGGGCAGGCGGCCGCCCGGGCTGGAGCTACAGCTTCAGCGCCTTCGCGATCGCTCGTGCATCACCGTCCAGCTCGATCGGGGGCTCGACGTTGCCGAGTGCCGCCTCGGGATCCTTCAAGCCGTGCCCGGTGAGGACGACGACCGACGTCGAGTCGCGCTCGACCCGGCCTTCCTGCACGAGACGGATCAGCAGTGCCAGCGGGGCGCACGACGCCGGTTCCGCGAAGATGCCCTCCCAGGACGCGAGCTGGATCTGCGCCTGCAGGATCTCGGTGTCGGTGACGGCCTGGATCGTGCCGCCCGACTCGTCGCGGGCGGTCGTCGCTCCCTCCCAGCTGGCGGGGTTGCCGATCTTGATCGCCGAGGCGACGGTCTTCGGTTCGGCAATCACCTCGCCGCGCACGATCGGCGCCGCACCCTCGGCCTGCGCGCCGACCATCCGCGGCAGCCGCGTGGTGCGACCGCAGGCGGCCTCCTCGTTGAAGCCCATCCAGTAGGCGGTGATGTTGCCCGCGTTGCCGACCGGGAGCACGAGGTAGTCGGGCGCGTCCGAGAGCTCGTCGACGATCTCGAAGGCCGCTGTCTTCTGACCCTGGATGCGATTCGGGTTGATCGAGTTGACGACCGCGATCGGATAGCTCTCCGACATCTCGCGCACGGTGCGCAGCGCATCGTCGAAGTTGCCGTGCAGCGCGACGACCTTCGCCCCGTACAGCAGCGCCTGGGCGAGCTTGTTCATCGCGATCTGACCGGCCGGGACGAGCACGATCGCGCGCAGCCGCTGGCTCGCGGCGTAGGCGGCGACCGAGGCTGAGGTGTTGCCCGTCGACGCGCAGATCAGGACCTGCGCCCCCTCCTCCATCGCCTTGGCGACGGCGACGACCATGCCCCGGTCCTTGAACGACCCGGTCGGATTCAGGCCCTCGTACTTGAAGTAGAGCCGGGCGAGGCCGAGCGCCGGGCCGATGTTGCGCGAGGGGATGAGCGGCGTCGAACCCTCGCGGAGATCGACGGGGGGCGTCCGGTCCGTGATCGGGAGGCGCTCGCGGTAGCGGGAGATGACGCCCATCAAGAGAACCTCATCACAGGACTCGGAGGAAGCTGGACACCTCGCGCATCGGCGCCAGCGCGGCGATCCGGGCGCGCGTCCGCTGCAGGGCGGCATCGGGGGCGGGATGGGTCGTCACGACGAACTCCGCCGACGCGTCGGCGGCGAAGGCCTCCTTCTGGATCACGCTGGAAATGCTCACGCCCTCCTCGCCGAACACCGTGCAGATGACCGCCAGCACGCCGGGGCGGTCGGCGACCGTGCAACGCAGATAGGCGCGCGCCTCGACCGCATCCATCGGCAGGACCGGCTGATCGTCGAACTGGAACGCCTGGCGCTCGATCGCGCCTGTCCGCACCCGGCGCGCCAGATCGAGGAGGTCGGCGATGACCGCACTCGTCGTCGGGCGGGCGCCCGCCCCGGGCCCCTGCAGAGCGACCTGGCCGACCAGATCTCCCTCGATGAAGACCGCGTTCTGCACGCCGTCGACCTGGGCCAGCGGATGGCTCAGCGGAACCATGCACGGATGGACCCAGGCTTCGATCCCGCGCTCGCTGCGCGAGGTCCGCGCGACGAGCTTGATCGTGTAGCCGAGCTCCTTCGCGTAGCGGAAGTCGACGGGCTGGACGCCGGTGATCCCCTCGCAGGCGATGTCCCGCGGATGGAGACGGGCACCGAACGCGATCGACCCCATGATCGCGAGCTTGCTCGCGGCGTCCAGACCCTCCACGTCCTCCGTCGGATCGGCCTCCGCGTAGCCCTCCCGCTGGGCCAGCGCCAGCGCTTCGGCGAACGTCAACCCTTCGCTCGCCATCCGCGTCAGCATGTAGTTCGTCGTCCCGTTGATGATCGCCGTGACACGATCGAGGCGGTTCGAGACGAGATCGACCTTGAAGGTCCCGACGAGCGGGATGCCGGCGCCGACGGCCGCCTCGAACGCGATCTCGACGCCCTGTTCGCCCGCGAGCTGGAGCAGTTGCGGCCCGTGGCGTGCCATCACGACCTTGTTCGCCGTGACGACGTGCTTCTTGGCCCGCACCGCCCGCTCGATGAAGGTCCTCGGCGGCTCCTCACCGCCGGCGAGCTCGACAACGACACCGATCGCGGGATCCTCGAGCAGGGCGTCGACGTCAGTGGTGAGCAAAGCCTTGTCGATGCCGATCCGTGGTCGGGCCGGATCCCGGACGGCGATGCGCCGCACCACGAGATCGACGCCGGTCCGGCGGCAGAACTCCGTCCGTTTCGCGATCAGCTGACGAGCGACCTCGCCGCCCACCGTCCCGGCCCCGATGAGGCCAACCCCCAGCGGAGCAGGTGATGCCATCCCGGCTATTGTGGCGTGCCGTTCGTCAGCCTGTCTGGCGTCGAGACCGCGCGGGTCAGTGCGCCAGCAGGGCGTCTCGGATGTTGGTCGCGAACGCGAAGTGCGGCCCGAGCACGACGATCGCGAACGCGACGACGACGACCGCCGCCAGTGCGAACGCGCCGACCGTGCTCATCTGCATCACGGGCCGCTGCCAGGCGCGCTCGGCGCGGACCATCACATCGTGCATGTTGGGCCCGGCGGCAGCGCTCCAGCCGCCGATCTCGTCGTGCAGCATCCGCGCCGTAATCCCGTCGTCGTCATCCCGGCTCTTCATCTCGTCCTCACCGAACGAGAACCGTCGGGAGCCGTGTCTTGCTCCATTTCCGCCATTTTCGCGCGCATCTGCGTCATCGCCTTCGCAATGCGGGACGCGACGGTGCCGCTCGGGATCCCGAGGATCTCCGCGATCTCGTCCCGCGAGCGGTCCTCGTAATACTGAAGGACGACCGCGGCGCGCAGCTTCGGACTCAGGTCGGCCATCGCCTCCTCGAGCGCGCTCCGCGCCTCGGCCCTCGCCAGGCCCCGATCGGGGGCGCCCTGCTCGATCTTCAGCGGGAGGAACTTGGCGAGCCGCTTGCGCCGGAGGTGGGAGATCGACGTGTTGACCGCGATGCGATGAACCCACGCACTCGGGGGCGCATCCGGCTTGTATTTCTCGCGCGCCCGGTAGGCACGCGCGAAGCACTCCTGCGTCAGGTCTTCCGCCTCGGTGCCGTCGAGCACGATCGCCCGGACCGTCCGATAGACGTTCTGGTACTCCTGCTCGTACAGCAGCGGAAACTGCTCCGCTGGGTCGACCCATGCCGCCTGGGGAGCCCCCGCACCGGTCGGGGTTGGATTTTCCCCCACGTGGGTACAGTTTGCCTGCTCCGGTGACGGCCGTGTGGCTGGGACTCCCCGGATAGGGGGTCGCGCGAGAACTCCGGCCCGCGCCGGCAGCGCCATGGTGTAACTCAGCATCTGCTGTTTGTTACAACGCAGAACGCATCGATTCCGGTCGCCGGCTTTGACCCGCGCACCTCCCCGGACGAAGCGCTGCCGATGGCGGGGGCGGAGGGCGGCGCGCGCCCGGATCCGGCCCGCGGTCGATCGAGCGC
>JBAPVZ010000782.1:0-4514 GCA_049283435.1 Candidatus Dormiibacterota bacterium | reverse complement strand
CCGCGCATCAGGCCGGCTGTCGCGCGCTCGCGGCCGCCCGGCGCTCGGCGTGCAGCCGAACCGGCAGTGTGTCCATCCCGCGGATCAGATGGCCGGCGGCTCGAAAGCGGAGCTCCTCGACGGGGCGCGCGAGGGCCAGGTCAGGGAACCGCTCGAGCAGTCCGCCGATCGCGACACGTCCCTCCAGGCGCGCGAGCGGGGCGCCGAGGCAGAAGTGGATCCCGTGCCCGAAGGCGACGTGTGCCCGCGGCGCCCGCGTCACGTCGAGACGGTCCGGGTCCGCAAACTGCGACGGATCGTGGTCGGCCGACGCGAGCAGGATTCCGACCACGCGCTGCGCCGGAATCTCGACCCCGCCGATCTCGATCGTTTCCAGCGAGTGGCGGAACGTCGCGCGCTCGACCGGCCCGTCGTAGCGCAGGAACTCTTCGATCGCGTTCGGCAGCAGCTCGGTCCGCTCGCGCAGCAGCGCCCACTGGTCGGGGTGCCGCAGGAGCGCGAGCGTGCCGTTGCCGATCAGGTTGACGGTCGTCTCGTGACCGGCGATGAGCAGGAGCTGCAGCATGGCGACGAGCTCGCCCTCGGTCAGGCGCTCCTCTTCCCCGCTCTCCTCGCTCCTTTCGCTCGCGACGAGCAGCGCATGGAGCAGGTTCGGCTGCTCGTCCTCCGGAAGATCGCGGCAGACCCGGGGCCGAGTCTCCCGGGCCAGGTCGGTGAGGTAGCGAGCCATCGCCTCTCCGGCCTCTTCCGGGCGCAGCTCCTCCTGGTTCGACGTCGCGAGCATCGCGTTGGTCCAGCGGCGGAACTGATTGCGGTCCTCCGCCGGCACGCCGAGCAGCTCGCAGATCACGGTGACCGGGAGCGGGAAGGCGAACGAGGACAGCAGGTCGACCTCGTCCTCCGCCGCGATGCCGTCCAGGAGGCCGGTCGTGAGCTCCTCGATGCGCGGGCGCAGCCGTTCGATGCGCCGCGGCGTGAACGCCTTGCTGACGAGGCGCCGCAGCCGGGTGTGGTCGGGCGGATCGGAGAACAGCATGTCCGGGTCCTCGTCCGCGGGATCGCGGTCGCGGATGAAGCCGGCGTTGCGCATCGCCTGCTTACCGGTCCGCGGGTCCTTGGCCAGCCGCGGGTCGGCGAGGGCGGCTCGCGCGTCCTCGTACCGCGTGACGAGCCAGATCTCGGTGCCGTCCGGCTGCCGCAGACAGTAGACCGGTGACTGCTCGCGGAGCGCCCCGTAGCGCTCGTACGCGTGCCAGGCGAAGTCCTGGCTCGCCGGATCGAACCGCACGGTCGGCGCATCGCTCATGGAAGTCGCTCCTGGACCCGGTGGTGATCGTGGGGGACGGCGAGCGGCCGGCCCGACCGTCGCGTTCGACGTTACCGTGCCCTGCCGGCCGACCCGGCGGCCGTACGTGGCCGGCGAACGGGCGTCCAGACACTGGCCGCGCAGGCCTGCCCGGACCTGCTCGCAGGGCGCGCCGCCGGCCGATTCGGTACACTGCCGGGCACCGGATTCTCCAAGGAGGTTTTTGCGATGACGCGTTCGTACCGCATGTGCGCACTGCTCTCGCACGCCTTCGGGAGGCTCCGCTAGCTCCGGCTTCGCCTCCTCGCGCGTGCGGTACTCACCGCAAATCTTCGAGGCGAACCAAATGGGAATCTTCTCCATCGGATGTGTGACGGCCATGGCGATCGTGGCCGCCGACCGGACCAGCGCGCTGGCGCCGGTGCCTCCTGACCACATCTTTCTCGTCGCCGTGCGCGGCGAGCCCTGGAGATTCCCGTGCATCGATTTCAAGGACTGAGCCGCTACCGGCGCCTGCTCAGCCGCTACCTGCGGCCCGAATGGCGGCGGACGAGCCTGCTGGCGGTGACGCTCGGCGCGACGATCGGCGTCCAGGTTGCGACACCCCTCGTCGCCAGTCGCTTCATCGACAAGGCGACGGCCGGCGGCATTCTCGGCGAACTGCTCCTCCTCGCGCTGCTCGCGATCGCGCTCGCCGTGCTCGGGCAGGTCGTCGCCCTCGCCGAGACCTACGTCGCGGAAAGCGTGAGCTGGGCGGCGACGAACGCGCTGCGTCAGGATCTGCTCGCCCACCTGCTCCGCCTCGACGCGTCGTTCCACGCCGCCCACACCCCGGGAGAGCTGATCGAGCGGGTGGACGGGGACGTCGCCACCCTGGCGCGCTTCTTCTCGCGGTTCGTCGTCTACGTGCTCGGCAATGCGCTGCTGATGGTCGGCGTGCTCGCCCTGCTGTTCCATGTGGATTGGCGCGTCGGCGCCGGACTCGGCGTCTTCGTCGTGCTCGCGCTGACGGCGATGCTGCGCATCCGCGCCGCGGCGATCCCCTCCTGGGCAGCCGACCGCCAGGCAAGCGCCGACTTCTACGGCTTCCTCGGCGAATACCTGGCCGGTCTGGAGGACGTCCGCTCGAGCGGCGCCGGTGCGTACGTGCTGCGCCGCTGTGCCGAGACGATGCGGTCCTGGCTCGCGATCACGCGCCCGGCGCAGATGCGCGGCTATGCCCTGGTCGCGACGAGCCAGGGGCTGTTCGGGCTCGGCACGGTCGTCGCCCTCGCCGTCAGCGCGCTGCTCTTCCGCTCCGGCGCGCTGACGATCGGCACCGTCTATCTGATCTTCCGGTGCACCGACATGCTGCGCCAGCCGGTCGAGCAGATTCGCAACGAGGTGCAGGACCTGCAGCAGGCGGACGCGAGCATGGCCCGGGTCGAGGTGCTACTGGACACAGCGCCCTGCCTGACCGACGGCCCCGGCGGCGCGCTGCCGCCAGGGCCGCTCGCGGTCGACCTGGTAGGGGTCACCTTCGGCTACACGGCCGACACGACGGTCCTGCGCGACGTGACCGTGCGCGTAGCGCCCGGCCGTGTGCTCGGCGTCGTCGGACGCACGGGCAGCGGCAAGACGACGCTGACGCGACTCCTGCCGCGCTTCTACGATCCACAGGCCGGCGTCGTGCGTCTCGGCGGCGTGGACCTGCGCGAGGTCAGGCTCGCGGCGGTACGAGCGCGCATCGGCCTGGTCACCCAGGAGGTGCACCTGCTGGGGTCCAGCGTGCGCGACAACCTGAACCTCTTCGACGACGCCGTGCCGGACGCGCGGATCGAGGGCGTCCTCTGCACGCTCGGCCTGGATCGGTGGCTGAGCAGCCTGCCGCAGGGCCTCGACACCCCGCTCGGGCCGGCCGGCGGCCTCTCGGCCGGGCAGGCGCAGCTGCTCGCCTGCGCGCGAATCCTGCTGCGGGAGGTGGACGTCGTGATCCTCGACGAGGCGTCGTCGCGGCTCGACATCGCGACCGAGCGGCTGGTGCAGCGCGCGCTGCAGAAGCTGTTCCGGGGGCGCACGGCGATCGTCGTCGCGCACCGGCTGGCGACGGTCGAACTCGCCGACGACATCCTGGTCCTGGAGGAAGGGCGGGTGCGCGAGCACGGGCCGCGCCACCGGCTCGTGAACGATCCGGCGTCGCGCTTTGCCGAGCTGCTGCAGCTCGCGAGCGAGGTGGTCGCCCGATGACGCCGCTCCCGACCTGGCGGTACGTGGCGCGACTGATCCGCTACGCACGCTGGCTCTATCCACTGCACGGATTGCTCTGGGGCACGAACAACCTGCTCGTGCTGGTACCCGGCCTGCTCGCCGGCCTCTTCTTCGACACGCTCACCGGCCACGAGCAGGTCCCGCTCGGGTGGACAGGACTGCTGCTGGTGATGGCCCTGGTCGCCGCCGGCCAGGCCGCGCTGTGGCTGCTCGGAGGCTACGTCGAGATCCTGCTCCGCTTCAGGATCAGCGGTCTGCTGCGCCACAACCTGCTTCGCCGCCTCCTGGACCGTCCTGGCGCCCGCGCGCTCAGCTTCTCGATCGGGGAGACGATCAGCCGGTTCCGCGACGATGCGCATCAGGCCGAGGATCACGTGGACTGGACCGACGAGATGCTCGGCCAGAGCCTGGTCGCCGCCGTCGCGCTGGGGGTCCTCGTGCACGTCAACGCGCTGCTCACGCTCGTCGTCTTTCTGCCGCTCGTCGTCGTCACCGCGGTCGCCCGGCGGGCGGGCGGCGCGCTCGGCCGCTACCGCGCCGCGAGCAGCCAGGCGACGAGCCAGGTCACGGGGGCGATCGGCGACCTCCTGGCCGCGTCGCCGACGTTGCAGGCCGCGGGCGCCGAGGAGCGGGCAGTAGCCCATTTCCGGCGCCTCAACCGGCGGCGCCGGCGGGCGATGCTTGCCGATCGCGTCGCCACGCAGGCACTCGAATCGATCACGAGCAACGCGGTCAGCGTCGGCACCGGGGTGCTCATGCTGCTCGCCGCCGGCACCCTTCGGTCGGGCAGCCTGACGGTCGGCGGCTTCGTCCTGTTCGCCGCCTACCTCGGGTTCGTCGCCGACTTCACCGCCGATCTCGGTCGCTTCCTCGCCGACCACCGGCTGACCGGGGTCGCGTTCGCGCGCATGCACGGCGTGCTCGGCGACACCCCGCCGGCGGCTCTCGTCGAGCCCGCGGC
>JBAPVZ010000781.1:0-7759 GCA_049283435.1 Candidatus Dormiibacterota bacterium | reverse complement strand
CTGCATCACCGAGAGGGGCCGGACTCGAGCCCGGACGATGCGGCGGCGGCCGCCCGCGCCGCCGGCGGCGTGCCGGATGCGCGGTTCGTCGGGGACGCGGCGGGGGCGGTGACGGCGCTCCGCCAGGCGCCGTACAGCAACGGCAAGGTCGGCACGGTCGGCTACTGCTCGGGCGGCCGCCAGGCGTACATCGCCGCCTGCCGGCTCCCGCTCGACGCCGCCGTCGCCTGCTACTCGGGGCGCGTCGTCGCCGCCCCGGACGCGCTGACCGAACGGCAGCCGGTCGCGCCGATCGACATGACGCCCGACCTCTCCTGCCCGCTCCTCGGACTGTTCGGCGTCGAGGACCCGAATCCCGATCCGGCGCAGGTCGAGACGATCCGCCAGACGCTGGAGCGGGAGGGCAAGACGTTCGAGTTCCACTCCTACGAGGACGCCGGGCACGCCTTCTTCTCGGTCGATCGCCCCTCCTACCGGGTCGCGGCCGCGAACGACGGCTGGCAGCGGATCTGGTCCTTTTTCGGCACCCACCTGGCCTGAGGGAGCAACCGAGATGTGCACCTGGATCACGAAGCGCAGCGAGATGACCGGCAGCGGCAAGGGACCCAACGGCTGGATGCCGCTCACGCACGCGACCGTCTACTTCGACCACCCGTATCACGCACCGCTCGACCACGCGCTGAACATCGACTTCGTCAACGAGGCGCAGGGACCCGGCGCGCGCGTCGCGGTCGAGCTGAGTGCCGAGTCGGCGCGGGCGCTGATCCGCGACATCGAGGCGGCCCTCGAAGCGGGGGAAGCCGCGCACGTGGTCGGCTGATCGGCGGCCTCCGGTGGACGTCCTCGCCGCGATCGCGCACAAGCGGGACGGCGCCCGCAACTCCCCCGACGAGATCGCAGGCCTGGTCGCCGGGGCCGCCGCCGGGACGATCCCCGACTACCAGCTCGCCGCCTGGCTGATGGCGGTCGTGCTGCGCGGCATGGACCGCGAGGAGACGCTCTGGCTGACCGAGGCGATGGTCCGGAGCGGCGAGGTGCTCGACCTCTCCTCGATCCCCGGCGTCACCGTCGACAAGCACTCGACGGGGGGCGTCGGGGACAAGGTGACCCTGATCGCCTGCCCGCTCGCCGCCTCGCTCGGCGTCGCGGTGCCGAAGCTGAGCGGGCGCTCGCTCGCCCACACCGGGGGCACGCTCGACAAGCTGGAGTCGGTGCCCGGCGTCGACGTCGACCTGGGACCCGAGCGGTTCCTCGAACAGGTGCGGCGCATCGGGATCGCGATCGCCGCCCAGTCGGCGCGCATCGTGCCCGCCGATCGCGCGCTCTACGCGCTGCGGGACGTCACCGCGACCGTGCCGTCGATCCCGCTGATCGCGTCGAGCGTGCTCTCCAAGAAGCTGGCCGCGGGAGCGCGGGCGATCGTGCTCGACGTGAAGTTCGGCCGCGGCGCGTTCATGCCCGACCTGGCGCAGGCGACCGAGCTGGCGAGGCTGATGGTCGAGATCGGCACCGGCGCGGGACGGCAGGTCGTCGCGCTGCTGACGGCGATGGAGGCGCCGCTCGGCCGGGCGATCGGCAACGCGCTCGAGGTCCGCGAGGCGTTCGACGTGCTGGACGGTCACGGGGATGAGGAGTTGACCGCCGTGTCGGTGACGGTCGCGCGCGAGATGTGTGCGCTCGCCGGCGTCCGCCGGGATCCGGCGGATGCGCTCCGGTCGGGAGCCGGCTCACGCAAGTTGTGGCAGCTGCTGGAGGCACAGGGTGCGTCGGCGGGCCGGCTGCCCGAGGCGGCGCCGGCCACCGGCGCCGTCCGCGCCGAGCGCGCGGGATGGGTGGGGTCGATCGACGCGCTGGAGGTGGGGACGGCGGTGCTCGAGCTGGGCGGGGGCCGCCGCCGCCACGGCGATTCGATCGACCATGGCGTCGGGGTCGTGCTGGAGGCGGCGATCGGTTCCCCCGTCGTCCAGGGGGACGTGCTGTGCCGGATCCATGCGCGCTCGCCGGAGCAGGCGAGCCGGGTCACACCCCGGCTCGCGCGCGCCTTGACGATCGTCGGTGAGCCACCGGTGCTCGAGCCGCACGTCCGCGGCCGCGTGCCGGAGGTAGCGTGAGCAGGATGCTGCTGTCCGGATTCCAGACCTTCGACATCGACGTCGAGAGCGAGGCGGGGTCGGTGCGCATCCACGGGTCACGGGCCGGCGACGGTCCGCCGCTGCTGCTGCTGCACGGGTTCCCGCAGACGCACGTCATGTGGCACCGCGTCGCTCCGGCACTCGCCGAGCGGTACACGGTCGTGGCGAGCGACCTCCGTGGCTACGGCGACTCCGGCCGGCCGCCGGCGGGCGACGATCATCGCGGCCAGAGCTTCCGGGCGATGGCGGCCGACCAGCGGGCGCTCATGGCCCGGCTGGGGTTCGAGCGGTTCGCGGTCGCCGGCCACGACCGTGGCGCGCGGGTCGGCCACCGTCTCGCCCTCGACCATCCAGCCGCGGTGAGAAGGCTGGCGCTCCTCGACATCCTGCCGACCGCCTACGTCTACCGCCACGTCGACCAGCGCGTCGCGACCGCCTACTTCCACTGGTTCTTCCTGATCCAGCCGTTCGACCTGCCGGAGCAGTTGATCGACAGCGAGCCGCTGCTGTTCCTCCACCGCCTGCTCGGCGGGTGGGGGAGCGGCAGCTCGGCCCACGACCCGGCGGCGGTCGCCGAATACGAGCGGTGCTTTGCCGAGGCGGGGGTCCGGCACGCGATGATCGAGGACTACCGGGCGGCGGCCTCCGTCGACCTCGAGGATGACGCGGCGAGCGAGGCCGCCGGGGTGCTTCTGAGGGCGCCGACGCAGGTCCTCTGGGGTGCCAGGGGCCTCGTCGGAGGCGGTCCCGAGGATCCGGTCGAGGTCTGGCGCTCGCGCGCGGCCGATCCGGCGCTCGTGCAGGGGCAGGCGATCGCCGGGGCAGGCCACTTCCTCGCCGAGGAGCGCCCTGCCGAGACGCTGGCGGCGCTACAGGCGTTCCTGGCTTCCTAGCAGAAGACTCAGCGCGCCCGGCCCGCCCACAGCAGCCCGACGAGGTAGGCGAGGAACGCGAGCGCCAACCCGCACGACATGATCATCGAGCTGATCTCGAGATTGAAGTCGAGGAAGCTCGCGCCGTTGAATCTGGCGGCGACGACGCCGATCAACCCGAGCAGGCTGGCCAGGATGAGACGGCCGCGGAACGTGACGACGGCGCCGATCGCGAGGACGACGGCCAGGATGGCGACGATCGCGCTCAGCACGACATGCGTCTGCAGCAGCGGCGCACCGTTCGTCAACGCCCAGGTGACGCTGCCCTGGGACTGGCTGAAGTAGTCGCTGCCCGTCGTGCCCGGATGGTGGGCCGGGATGCTGACGAAGAGATTGACGGCTTGCCCGGAGAGGAAGTTGGCGACGAGCAGGATCAGTGCGACGACGTAGAGAGGGCGCATAACGGAAACCTTCGGTCACCGGGCCCCCCCGGGTCAAGCGGGCCGCTGCCCCGTCACTACAATGTGCGGCGGTGAGCGAGCGCAAGTACCACGTCGGGCTGGCGGCGGGCGAGGTGGCGCCGTACGTCCTGCTTCCCGGCGACCCCTTCCGCACCGCTCGCATCGCCGCGCAGCTGGCGGATGCGCGCGAGGTCGCGTTTTCCCGCGAGTACCGGACGTTCACCGGGCGGGTGGGCCCGCACGCGCTGTCGACCGTCTCCAGCGGCATCGGCGGGCCCTCAGTCGCGATCGCGGTCGAGGAGCTGAGCGAGCTCGGCGTGCACACGATCCTGCGGGTCGGCACCTGCGGCGCGCTGCAGCCCGAGGTCGCCCTCGGCGACCTCGTGATCGCGACCGGAGCCGTGCGCAGCGAGGGGACGCCCGACGCCTACGTGCCGCGTGAGTTTCCCGCGATCGCCGACCGCGCCGTGCTCGAGAGCTGTATCGAGGCGGCGACCGCGGCCGGAGCTCGGCACCATGTCGGCATCGTGCGCAGCGTCGATGCGCTCTATGCCGAGATCATGCCCGGGCGGATGCCGATGCGCGAGTCGCTCCAGCAGGAGATCCAGGTCTGGAAACGGGCGGGTGTGCTCGGCAGCGACATGGAGTCGGGAACCCTGTTCGTCACCAGCCACCTCCGCCGCCTGCGCGCCGGCACGATCCTGCTCTGCGTCGACGAGGTGGAGGCCGGGGAGATCCAGCATCTCGATCCGGGGTTCCTGGCCCGCCTCATCGAGGTCGCGATCGAAGCCGTGCGCCGGCTCGCCGAGCGGGACCGTGCCGCTGCACGTTAGCCGCCACCCGCTCGTCGCCGATTGCCTCGCCGGGCTGCGCGAGCAGTCCACGGGCCACGAGGAGTTCCGCTCCCTCGCCCGCCGGATCATCACGTTTCTCGTCTACGAAGCGACCGCCGACCTGCCGCAGCGGACGCGGGAGGTGACGACGCCGCTTGGCAGGACGCGGGCGCAGGTCGTCGACCGCGACGTCGTCGCGATCCCGGTGCTGCGGGCCGGCCTCGGCCTGCTGGCGCCGGTCCTGGAGCTCCTGCCGCGCGTCACCGTCGGCTACATCGGACTCGAGCGTGACGACGCGACCGCGGTGGCCCGCATCTACTACCGCAAGCTGCCCCCGATGGAGGGGCGGGTGCCGCTCCTGCTCGATCCGATGCTCGCGACGGGTGGCTCGGCGGCGCAGGCTGCCGAGCTGATCCGGGAGGCGGGCGGCGACGAGATCCGGATGGTCTGCGTCGTCGCCGCCCCGGAGGGCGTCCGAGCGTTGGAAGACGCGTGCCCCGGCGTGCGCATCTTCACCGCCGCGCTCGACGAGGGGCTCGACGATCGGGCCTACATCGTGCCCGGCCTGGGCGACTTCGGGGATCGCCTCTTCGGCACCATGTAGGGGCGATCAGGCCGGCGCCGGCGTCAGCTCCGACGTGCAATGGGCGCGGCGCGTCGCGGCCGCCGGAATCTGCGTCAGGCAGTGCAGGCAATCGCGCATCGCCGGTTCCGGCTCGGGTGCCGGGGTGAAGCGCGCGGCGAACGACGAGAACGGGCGGACGACGAAGAAGTAGACGACCGCAGCGAGGACGACGAAGGCGATCAGCGCGTCGATGAAATCGCCGTACAGGAACTTGCTCTTGTTGAGCGTGAAGGAGAGGGTGGAGAAGTCGGGCTGGCCCCCGATCGCAGCGATCAGCGGTGTGATCAAGTCCTTGATCAGCGCCTGCACCAAGGTGCCGAACGCGACGCCGATCACGATGCCGACCGCCATGTCGACGAGGTTGCCCCGGAGCAAGAATTGCTTGAACCCGCTCATTGCCAAGGAATCTCCTCTGTGAACGTTGGCTCTGGCAGCGTCCGCCCCGACATCTCGGCATAGCGCTCGATCAACTCCTCGAGCACATAGGCCGTGGCCCCGTACACCGATCCCGCGGCCCCGACGTCGAAGATCGGGGAGCGATGCCCGCCGAGGTCGATTGCCCGGAAGCGTACACGACCGTCGAGCACCGCATCCAGCTCGACGAGCACCATCTCCGCGACCTCGTCCGCGGAAGGTGCCGGCTGCTGTGAGGCGGCGAGCGCGACGACGAACGGATGGAGCGTGAAGCGGCTGGTCGCGGTCGGGACCGGACCCAGCGCGCCGAGCACGGTCGCCTCGGCCGGCGGCACGCCGACCTCCTCGCGCAATTCGCGGAGCGCGGTCTCCAGCAGCGAGCGGTCGGAGGGATCCCGCCGGCCGCCGGGGAACGAGATCTCCCGCGCGTGGTGTCGCATCCCGGCCGGCCGCTTCGTCAGCCACACCGCGACCCCTCGTCCCGCCGGCTGCACCGGCACCGCGACCCCGGCGTCGATGCGTCCGGCCAGCGACCAGCGCGGGGCCGGCCGGCGGCGAGGTCCGGCCAGCGCGGCACGCAAGCGGTCCAGCGAGTCCGGCAGCGATGCCATCGGGAACTCAGCCGACGAGGGGCAGCGTCAGGTGGGAGGGGTGCTCGGCGTCGTGATGGATCGTGTTGTCAGCCGCGATCGAGCGACCACTCACGCCGAGGGGCTCGCCGGTGTTCGGGTTCAGGTCGAACCGCGGGTAGTTGCTGCTGCTCACATCGAGCCGGATTCGGTGGCCGGCCGCGAAGACGTTGCTCGTCGGATAGAGGACGACCTCGAGCTCGTAGACCGCGCCGGGCGTCATCGGCGTCGCCCGGGCGCGATCGTCGCGATAGCGCGCCCGCTGGATGCCGTCCCCGATGTTCAGCGCGTAGCCGTCGGGGTAGTCGCGACTCGGCGGATAGACGTCGATCAGCTTGGCGGTGAAATCGGTGTCGACGGCCGAGGAGGAGACCCAGAGGTGGACGCTCATCGGCCCGGTGACCTCGGTGTCGCGATCGAGCGGCGCCGTCTGAAACGTGAGCACGTCGTGGCGGGCGTTGAGCGGCAGGTCGTCGTCGCAGCCGAGCAGCTCCGGGCGGCCCCGCTGGTCGAACCCGCCCGCCGGCATGACGGCCGTCGCGGCGGAGATGTTGCCACCGACCGTCGGCACCGGCGCGCCCGGATCGTAGCGGTAGGTCGTCGCCGCCGGTCCCGCGCCGGGCGGCTCGGCGCGAAGCGAGCCGTCGGCCCAGAGGTAGTGGGGGGTGGGGCGCGCTCGCTGTAGCGGCCACTCCTGCTCGTCGCGCCAGCGCCCCCCGTGGTCGAGCCGGCCGCTGGGGAGGCGCCGTCCGCTGCCGCCGCCCATGACGAAGATCCGCACCGGAGCCTCCTCCAGGAGCTCCGTGTCGAGCCGCTTCAGGGCGGCGTCGAAGAACCGAAGCCGGTACCCGTCGTAATCGTCGAGCGGCGCGTCGACGCCGAAGTCCGCGTCGCCCGACCAGGATTGCCGCATCGTCTCGCCGCCGTGCACCCACGGTCCGACGATGAGGCGTACCGGGCCGCGCTTGCGCCGGCGCAGCTCGACGAAGTTGTCGGTCGAGGCCCGCGTGTAGGAGTCGTACCAACCGCTCAGGAGGTGGATCGGCACGTCGGCGTGTTCGTCGTAGTGCTCCTCGACGTTGTACCCGGGCTGCTTCCAGTAGTCGTCGTAGTCGGCGTGCCGCACGACATCGGTGATCCAGCGTTCGATCGACGGGAAGTTGCGCAGGATGGACACGCCGGGCTTCATCGGCGTACGCCGCAGCCATCGCTCGACGTTCTCCGACTCGTGCTGCACCGCCGCGCGCAGCGCCGGATCGGCGAGCGACTGCGGCGCGTCGGCCGCCATCCACAGCGCGTAGACGAGGAATCGCAGCTCGGCGGCGCCGCCCTGCCGCATCGACCCGGTGTGGTAGTTCGACATCGCCTCGGAGGCGAACATCGCCGCCAGGTGCGGCGGTGCCAGCGTCGCGAGCGCGTGCTGGTCGCTGCCGGAATAGGAGAGGCCGATCGTTCCCACCTGGCCGTCGCACCAGTCCCGCGTGCCGAGCCACTCGACGGTGTCGTAGCCGTCCGGCCCCTCCAGCGCGAACGGGTACCACTCGCCCTCCGAGTCGTAACGGCCGCGCACGTCCTGCAGCGCGACGGCGTACCCGTGGCGCGCGAAGAACCTCGCGGTCGCGACCGAGCCCAGCCCCTGCCTGCTGTAGGGAGTCCGCTCCAGGAGCGCCGGGTACCGCCCGGGCGCCCGCCCGCCGCTCGCGGCGGGGAGGTAGAGGTCGGTCGCCAGGCGGACGCCGTCGCGCATCGTGACCATGACTCCCCGCTCGGCGAGCACGTCGTGGGTAGCTGCG
>JBAPVZ010000780.1:0-5138 GCA_049283435.1 Candidatus Dormiibacterota bacterium | reverse complement strand
GCGATGAGGTTCTGCGTCGTCGGCGCCGGCGCGACCGGCGGCTACCTGGGGGCGATGCTGGCGCGGAGCGGTGCCGAGGTCGTGCTCGTCGCGCGGGGCCCGCATCTCGTCGCGATGCAGGAGCGCGGACTGACGGTGCTCGAGGCAGACGGCGAATGGACGGTCCAGCCCGCCTGCGACAGCGACCTGGGCCACGCGGTCGCCGGTGCGGACGTGGTGTTCGTCACGCTCAAGGCACAGTCGCTGCCGGCGGTGGCACCGGCGATCGGAGACGCGCTGCGGCCGGAGGCGACCGTCGTCTTCGCACAGAACGGCCTCCCCTGGTGGTACTTCCGTGGCCTCGGCGGCCCGCTCGAGGGCACCCGCCTCGAAGCGGTCGATCCGGGGGGTGTCATCGAGCGAAGCATCCCGGTCGAGCACGCGCTCGGCTGCGTCGTCTATCCCGCGACGAGCATCGTCGAGCCCGGCGTCGTCCGGCACCTGGAGGACAACCGCTTCTCCCTCGGCGAACCCTCCGGCGAACGCAGCGAGCGCCTGCTCGCGATCTCGAAGGCGCTCGTGCAAGCCGGCCTCCGCGCTCCTGTGTCGACCCGCCTCCGCAGCGAGATCTGGGTCAAGGTCGTCGGCAACGCGACCGTCAATCCCCTCGCCGCGCTGACCCGCTCGACGCTCGGCGAGCTCGTCGACGATCAGGCCACGCAGGAGGTGCTGCGCGGGTTGATGCAGGAGGTGGAGCACGTGGCCGGCGCGGTCGGCGTGCGCCTGCCGGTGTCGGCGGAGCAGCGCCTGGCCGGCGCTGGCAACGTCGGGGCCCACAAGCCGTCGACGCTGCAGGACCTGGAGGCGGGGCGCCACCTGGAGGTCGGGGCGCTGCTGGGATCGGTCGTCGAGGTCGCGCACCTGGTGGACGAGCCGGTGCCGGGCCTCGAGCTCGTACTCGCGCTGCTGGCACGACTCGACGCGACGATCGGACGCTGAGCGACGATGCCCCGCCGATTTCGCTTCGGCCTCCAGGTCATGGGCGGCTCGGCGGCGGAGCTGCGCACGACCGCGGCCGCCGCCGAGGCCGCCGGGTTCGACGTGCTGAGCACGTTCGACCACGCCGGCGATCACTGGGCGCCGCTCGCCCCGCTCCTCGCCGCGGCACTCTGGACGGAGCGGCTGCGCATCTGCCCGCTCGTTCTCAACAACGACTTCCACCATCCCGTGCACCTGGCGCGGGAGCTCGCGAGCATGGATCTGCTCACCGCTGGCCGGTTGGAGGTCGGGATCGGTGCCGGTCACGCGTTCACCGAGTACGCGGCGGTCGGGCAGCGCTTCGATCCGCCGGCGGTGCGCAAGTCGAGGCTGGCGGAGGCGGTGGAGGTGCTGCGGCCGCTGCTCGACGGCGAGACGGTGACCTACGAGGGCGAGCACTACCAGCTGCAGGGCGTCAAGATCCAACGAGCCCAGCAGGCGCGGGTTCCCATCCTGGTCGCGGTCAACGGCCGGCGAGCGCTCACGCATGCCGCACAGCACGCCGACGCGATCGGCCTCACGATGCTCGGCCGCACGCTCGCCGACGGCCAGCGTCACGAGGTGCGCTGGCAGCGCGACCGGCTCGATCGCACGGTCGAGCACGTCCGCTCTTCGGCAGGCGACCGCCGGGACGGGCTGGAGCTGCATGCGCTCGTCCAGGCCGTGCGGATCACCGACGACCGCGGGCGCGCCGCCGCGGAGCTCGCCGCGCAGGTGGACGGCCTGTCCGCGGACGACGCGCTCACGACGCCGTTCATCCTGCTCGGCACGCATGACGAGATGGCTGCGCATCTCCTCCACTGCCGCGAGCGCTGGGGCATCACGTCGTACACGGTGCGCGACCTGGCGGCGTTCGCGCCGGTGATCGAGCGGCTCCGCAACGGCGGCTGAGGCTTCGGCGATCGCGCCGGTGGCCGCTGCGCGGCGCAGGTTGGTCAGCCGGCGCGAGGGCGCAGGCCGGAACCGGTTGGTCGCCGCCGGCCCCGGGTATCCTCTGGGGATCGCGTGCCGGCGTAGCTCAGCGGATTAGAGCACCAGACTTCGGATCTGGGTGTCGGGGGTTCGAGTCCCTCCGCCGGTACCACCTCCCCCCTGTGAGTTCAATCGCAGCGCGTTCGAGTCAATCTGGTGCTGTTCTACCGACTTGTCTTTACGCACCTCACCCTCCCCTCGTTCCTCGGTTTCTTCGACAGGCTGAGGTGTGTAAAGATCGGAGCGGGCGTGTGATTTGTGGGTGTGTGTCTGTCGGATGGGCATGAGGGCTGGGCAGGCGTGTTGTTGGCAGGCAGGTTGCGGCTACCTCGGTGACGTCGATCGTGTCATCGATCCCGCGTGGCGCGGGGGCCGCGGCACCGTTTGCTCGGCCGTATCATCTGGTGCATCGTGGCAACGAATCGCGCCGACGGCTCCCGGGACGAGGTCGAGGATCCCATCCACGACGAGGTCCGTCGCGTTATGGCTGACCCCAACGTCCGCGCCTATCTCGCCGAGTGGAAGGAGCGCAAGCGTCGGGGCGAGTTCCTGCCTCCCGTCTCGTCAAACGAAGCGCGACGGGTCGTCGGACTGCCCCCACTGCCCGATCACGACTGACGCGTGCCGCGACTCTCGCTGCGAGTCGACTGGTCCGAGGTCCTTCCTGCCCTTGAAAAAGCGGCGGCCTGGTCCCAACCCGAGGCTCGCAGGCTCGTGGAGCGGATCGATGGCATGGCCGCCGGCGGCTGGTCGCTCGGCCACCCAACCGACGAACCCGGAGTCCTCTACGTGTCTGCACCCCCGCTCGGCGCTTTGTACGAGGTCGACGGCCGCGTGCTGCGTGTCCTCCGAATCGTGGATGCACGCCAGCTGCGTGAACCGCTATGGTGACCCAGCCGCGGAGACCTTCGGCCGACTTCTGGGCTTGCGCTTGGCGAGCAAGCGGCTGAGGGGGCTCCGCCCCCAACGGACCGAGCCGGGGCGCCGGGGCAACGGGCGTCAAGGCTATCCTTCGGCGCTTCGCGGCCTTGACCCCCTCCGCGCCACTCCTCAAACATCCGTTCGGACCGGCCGTGACGCCGGCGCCGAGTCATGGCCGACCCCCGCGTGAAGGCCCGCCTCGACGCGTGGGAGGACCGCGTGCGCCGGGGGAACTTCCCAGCACCCGTCTCGCACAACGAAGCCCGCCGGATCGTGGGGTTTGCCGCCCCTCCCCGGTTGGGAAGGACCGGTTGCGACATCAAACTCCGATGCCGGGGAGCCCTCGCGCAGCCGGCGGTACCATGTCGGCATGGCGACGCACCGCGCCGACGATCCCGACGAGGTCGAGGACCCAATCCACGAGGAGGTCCGCCGAGCCATTGCCGACCCGCGCGTGAAGGCACGGCTCGACGAGTGGGAGGAACGTGAGCGGCGAGGGGACTTCCCGGACCCGGTTCCCGACAACGTGGTGCGCAAGATCGTCGGTCTCCCGCCCCTGCCCGACGCCGACTGACGATTCCTTGGCGCCCCCTCTCCAGGTGGTCTGGACCCATGCGCTCCAGGACCTGGAGGAGGCGGCCAGCCGTTCTCCAGCGAGTGCGCGTCGCATCTACGAGACCGCCGAGCGGATGGCTGCCCTGGGGTGGTCGCTGGGCCATCCAACAGGGCCAGGCATCCGGTACTGGGCGGTTCCGCCCTTCGGCGTCTTCTACCGTGTCCGCGGAGACCGGCTGTACGTGCTGGAGATAATCGATGTACGGACGTTGCGCCAACCGCTGCGGTGACCATGGTCAGCACGGCCGAGCGCGACCATTCAACCCGGTGGCTGGTGGCCGTCGATAAATCCTGCAGTGAGGCCGTAGCTCGGCGTCCGGTGCGATGCGCTACCAGCTTGCAATGCTCGCGAGCGATTCGCCGTTATGTCAACCACCTTGTGGATCCGTCAAGGCAGGGCTGAGCTCTGCATTTCTCATCGAGCCGCGGAGTCCCCACGCCAGCCAGAACAGCCATGCGACCTCGACCGTCAAGAGCACCCCTTCCCACGCTCCCCCGAACACCAGTCCCGGCGGTGCGACGGCGAGGATCGCGACCAGTATCAGTCCGTACGAGGCTTGTACCGGCGGCACCGCAACTGCTACTGCGGCCGCGAGCACCGTCACGTAGTCCTGGGCGTGAATGTATGGCGTGAGGAAAAGGGAGGCGAGCACGCCAGAGGCGATCGCGACTGCGGGTTTGCGGCCGCCGTGCCAGGCGACCGCCAAAGCGGCGATGACGAGCAGACCTTCCAACGCGATTGCAGGCGGATTCTGCCCGAGCCAGCCCAGGATCGTCATCTGGACCGCATGCGGATGCGAGTGACGAACCAGGAGAGCCAGATGCACGAACTGACTGATCCCGGTGCGCCCGAGTGACCACGCGCTGACAACGATGACCAGGACACTGACGGCGGACCAGACAGCGAACGTCCGGCGGTAGCCGGCCAAGAGGATCGCGAAAGGAAGGAGCAGCGTGGCGGTCGGACGCAGCAGAATGAGCGACAACGCGAGCCCGGCCCACCCGTCGTGACCAGCTCTCAGCAGGCGCCACGTCAGGGTGACCGCGAGCGCCCCAAAGACGGCGTTCTGGCCGCTCACTATCGTGTATGGCGTCACCCAGAGCCCAGCGGTCAGGAGAGCCGTCACGGCGAGCCAGTTGCGTGGCACGAGCAGCACGAGAGTGATTACTGCGCACAAAGCAATGAGCGCGACCCACAGTGCGTAGGCGAACGGGTAAGGCAGCACCAGCAACGGCGCGACCAGCCAGGCCATCGGCGGTGTGTTGAGGAAGGGCAGGAACGGCTCCCGCGCCCCAGCCATGCCGGGCCACACTGCCTTCTGAAGCGCCATGTCAAAGAGGTGCGACCACCCATCGTGCGCTCCCAGCGTGGCGCCTAGCCAGTAGGTCTGGAAGTCCCCGCCGTGCAGCAGGTGGCCATCGAATTGGCCGCCAGTCGCCAGACTGACGATCGCTGCGGCGGCGGCGACCGAGATCCCGGTGACGGTTAACCACCGGCGTTGCAGGCCGGCTCGAGCCAGCCAGGCCTGCACAGGTGCCGGCCAGGTCCACAAACAGGCAGCTGCCACCGGGACCGCGAAGCAGCCTCTGGGTGGGATGAACATCAGCAGGAC
>JBAPVZ010000779.1:0-4085 GCA_049283435.1 Candidatus Dormiibacterota bacterium | reverse complement strand
GAGTACGATCGGCGCCGGGACGGGTTTCGCTCGTCCGTCAGCGCTGCCAAGGAGACCGTGAATGCAAGACGAGCCAGAGGCGACGGACGCGGAGACCCAGGACGGCGAGAACGGTCCGTTCAGCGTCATGGAGGGGCGCGTTCGCCAGGCGAACGACGTCGCCCAGGACGTGCTCTCCGCCGCACTGCCCGCCGATCCGCCGGCCGGCTGGCGCGCGCTCGGCCACAGTGAGCTGGTCGGCGCGATCCTTCGCGACTGGTCGAAGAACAGCACGACCGAGCTCGTCGACGAGGACACCACGAACCTGACCGGCTTCGCGCGGATCGCCGCCGAGGCCGGGCTGCGAGCGCCGGATGGCCTCGGGGACGCGACGTTCACGGCCGTCCTGCGCGGCCTGCTCGACGACTGGGTCGCGAATTGGAGCGGCGGCGACGAGGAGGAGGAGGAGGGCTAGACGCTCGCTCTCCGCGCGACCGACAGAATGGAGATCGTGGTCGTCCCGGCGGAGGTGCTCGCCAAGTTCCGGATCGTCACGACGGACGATCTGGGCGGTCATGCCAACCACCACTGGGCCGTCCGGCAAGGTGCCCGGAAGGCAATCCTCCGTCGTGCTCCGGCTGACACCCTGCGCAGCCTGAACTACGAGTTGAAGGTACTGGAGGCTCTGCACTCCCACGGCTGGCCGGTCGCCAGGGCCGTCGACGAGCCTGCCGAGGTGGGCCAGGCGATCTGGTGCCTCTTCGAGCATCTGCCAGGCTCGCCCGCATCCGATCGCAGCGTGCCGGCGCAGCGAGCGCGGGGCCGCCTGCTCGCGACGCTCCACGATGATCTGGCCGAGCTGGTCGCCTTTGGCCAGCGCCCGGGATGGTTCGAGGTGCGGCGGGTCGTCGAGGATCCGAACCTCGTCAGGGAACTCAGGGGCTTCGAGGACCACTTTCCCGAAGCGGGCCGGATCCTCCGATGGCATGCGGAGCGCGCCAAGGAGCTGTTCGATGCGATCGGCCCCGGCGCCGCCGCCGCTCCCAAGCTCGTGCTCCCTGGTGACTTCGCGCCCTGGAACCTCCTCTACGTGGGCGACCGGCTAAGCGGGATCCTCGACTTCGAAGCCGCGCATCTGGATACCCGCCGTCGCCGAGTTTGCTCTCTCCTGGCGGGGCAAATACGACGGTGTGATCGCCGGCTACGAGCAGATCCGGCCGTTGACCGAACTCGAGCGAAGGCTGCTGACCCCGACCTTCTGGGCCTGGCTGCTCCTCGGTCTGGCAGACGACCTGCACGCCATCAACGCGGGGAGCATGGACCCCGCCATACCTGAGTGGAGCATCCGTCTCCTCCTGCGCCGCTCCCCCCTCATGGGGGCTGAGGCGGCACCGTTCCGGCACGGTCGTTAAGGACGCCATGACCCGCGTCGGCCCGGTGCGGCCCGAGGCGGCGGGCTAGACCTCCCTCTGCGGACGGGTGGCGAACGCCCGGCTCAGCGCCGTCGCGCAGTCGTCCCACGCGACCCGCGTGCGGTCGAACAGCCCGGCCTGCCGGATGTAGCCGTGGAGCATGCCGGGCTGCTCGGTGAAGGTCGTCGGCACGCCTTCGGCCCGGAGTCGCTCCGCATACGCGACCCCCTCGTCGTGAAGCACGTCGAGCTCGGCGACCTGCACGTGCGCCGGCGCGACGCCGGCGAGCGACGGCGCCCGCAGGGGCGCCAGGTCGGGATGCAGCCGGTCGCCGTCGCCGGCGTAGTGGTGGAGGAACCACTCCATGTCGCGCTGGGTCATGCCGTGGCCGGTCCCGTTGGCCCGATACGACGCGGTCGTCTGGTCGGTGTCGGTGACGGGATAGATCAGCAGCTGCAGCGCGAGCGGCAGCCCGGCATCGCGCGCCCGCCTGGCGAGCACCGCACTCAGGTTGCCGCCGGCGCTGTCCCCACCGACCGCGACCGGCGTCGCTGACTCCCTGGCGACCGCCTGGAGCACCGCCCAGCTGTCCTCGACGGCCGCCGGAAAGGGGTCCTCGGGTGCGAGCCGGTAGCCGGCGGCGACGACCCGGCAGGGGGTGCGGCGGGCGAGTGCCCGGCACGTCGAGTCGTGGGTGTCGAGCGAGCCGACCACCCAGCCGCCCCCGTGCAGGTAGACGAGTGTCGGCAGCGCGCGACCGGGATCGGGGTCGTAGCGGCGAACGGCGACGCCGGCGACCACGCCGTCGTCGACCTGAGCGACCGAGAGCAGGCGCCCCTGCTGCGCCGCGGCCGCGACCTCGTTCTGCGCGCGTGCCTCGATCGGTGAGAGGTCCGAGAACGACGGGGCACCGGCGGCCGCCGCCTGCTCGAGGAACGCCCTGACCTGTGGATCCATGCTCATCGGAGATCAGGCTAGCGCTCCGCGCGAGCCCGGGGCTGGAGATGCACGGCGCGATCGACTGGACGGGTGCCCCCGCGACATCGGAGACTGCGGTGATGAACCAGCAGCACGCGGGCCAGCGATCGGGGCGCCTCGCCGGTCGAGTTGCGATCGTGACCGGGGCGGGGTCACGGGCGCCGGGCGGCATCGGGAATGGGCGGGCGACCGCCCTCGTGCTCGCGCGCGAGGGGGCGAGGGTCGCAGTCCTGGACCGCGAGCGAGCGTGGGCCGAGGAGACGCGGGCCATGATCGAGCAGGAGGCTGGCGAGGCGCTGGTCATCGAGGCGGAGGTCACCGATCCGCAGTCGTGTCAGATGGCGGTCGAGGCGACCGTGCGGCAGTGGGCCCGGCTCGACGTCCTCGTCAACAATGTCGGCATCAACGGACCTGCCGGTTCCGCCGTCGAGGTCGACGTCGAAGCGTGGGATCGGGCGATGCGGGTCAACGTGACGTCGATGGTGCTCATGGCCAAGTACGCGATCCCGCACATGCGGGCGGCCGGAGCGGGCGCGATCGTCAACCTCGGCTCGGTGGCCGGCCTCACCGGGGGCCACCCCGACCTCCTCTACCCGACGTCCAAGGGGGCGGTCGTCCAGCTGACCCGGGCCATGGCGGCGCACCATGGGCCGGAGGGAATTCGGGTCAACTGCGTGTGCCCCGGGATGGTGTACACGCCGATGGTCTACGCGGGCGGGATGAGCGCGGAGACTCGCGAGCGGCGCCGCTCCCGCTCCCTTTTGAAGACCGAAGGGACGGGCTGGGACGTCGCCAATGCGGTCCTCTACCTGGCCAGCGAGGAGGCACGGTGGGTGACCGGCACCGTGCTCACGGTGGACGCCGGGGCGACGGCCGCCCTGGGCAGCCTGCCGGTCAGAGACGAGCCGCCGCCGTCCTGAGGCGCCGGCGCAGGGCGCCGGGGTCAGAGCCGGCGCAGGCGCACTTCGGAGACCGCGTGCTTCGCGCTCTTGACGAGCACGAGGCGGGCGCGATCGCGGGTCGGCAGGATGTTCTCCCGCAGGTTGGGACCGTTGATGCGCTCCCAGATGTCCTGCGCGGTCGCGATCGCCTGACCGTCGTCCAGGCTTGCGAACTGGTTGAAGAACGAGCGCGGATTCTTGAAGGCCGAGTCGCGGAGGGCGAGAAAACGCTGCTCGAACCAGTGCTCGATGTCCTGTTCTCTGGCGTCGACATAGATCGAGAAGTCGAAGAAGTCGGAGACGAACGTGTGCAGCGCGTCCCGGCGGCCGGGATCGGGCGTCTGCAGCACGTTGAGGCCCTCCAGCACGACGATGTCGGGCTGGCGGAGGACCTGCGCCTCGCCAGGGAGGATGTCGTAGGTCAGGTGGGAGTAGACGGGGCAGCGAACCTCGTCGCTGCCGGACTTCAGGTCGGCGAGGAAGGAGAGCAGCAGCCGGAGGTCGTAGCTCTCGGGGAATCCCTTGCGCTCCATCAGGCCGCGGCTCTCGAGCACGGCGGTCGGGTAGAGGAAGCCGTCGGTCGTCACCAGGTCGACGCTCGGATGGTTCGGCCACCGCGCGAGCAGCGCCCGCAGGATGCGGGCCGTCGTGCTCTTGCCAACCGCAACGCTGCCCCCGAGCCCGATGATGAACGGGACCCGACGGGTCGGCATGCCGAGGAAGAGGTCGGCGACGACGTTCAGGTTCTGGGCCGCCCCGACGTACAGGTTGAGAA
>JBAPVZ010000778.1:0-3353 GCA_049283435.1 Candidatus Dormiibacterota bacterium | reverse complement strand
CTCGTTCAGGTCATGTGGCTCCTGCCGGACATCGCGGACTAACGCCGCCGTGACCGCCCTCCCTGGCCCGCCGACCGCCGTGGATGACCGACGAAGTGCTGCACGATGAGCCTTGCGGCGCCGGCCGCACCGCCGATCACGGCCGTCGTCGCCGTGCGAAGTCCGGCGCTCAGACCATCTCAGGTCGTGCAATACCCCAGGCACGCCCGGCGTAGCCCGAGGCGCCGCAGTGGGACGGCGCCCGGACGGAGCTGACCTTCAGCCGCAACGTGCTGCGCGGCGGCTATGTTCTGCGGCGAGGCCGTCCGCGATGAGGAGCATCAGCGAGCGCCGGCACTCCGAGTGTTCGGCCACGGGCTCGATGCGCGCGGACAGCATCGTTCGGAGTAGCACTCTCCGCCATCGGCTACGCTGAAAGTCGGATGGAGAGGTCCCGCCGCGGAGCCAGGGGTGCGGGGCGGGGAGCCTGATGGAGCGCGGCCCGCAGATGCCCCCCGCGCCGCCGCCGCAGTACACGCCGGACGGGCGCTGGTTCTGGAACGGCACTGCCTGGATTCCGGCTGCCGGCGTCCTCGGCCCCGCGCCACCCCCACCGCCCGCGCCGCCGGCGGTACCGCGCACACGCCTGCGCCTGCAGAGGTGGCACGCCATCGTCGCGGCCGCGATCGTCGCCGCGCTCGTGATCGCGGCCACCGTCGGCATCGCATTCGACGTGGCGGCGCATCGTCCGCCGCCGCCGACCCCGACGCCGCCGCCCGCCGGCAAGGTGTTCGAGATGCCGATCACGAGCGGGCTGCGCTCGGCGAGCGTCACCGAGGTGCAGCGCAATCCCTACGGCACGATCCACGCGTCGGGTGAGATCACGTTCAATCCCAACCGCGCGTTCGAGCTCGTCGCGACCGATGGCGGCCAGCCGGTCGGGCAGGACATCGATGTCGACGGCATCGACTACACGCGCTACGACCCCACCTCACCATGGCGAGCGACCGATCCTCTCAGCGACGAGGATATGACGCTCGGCTGGGCGGGGGATGCGCCGCCGCCCAACCTCCGCGTCACCGGCCTGGAGTCGGTCGGCGGGGAAAGCGCCTGGCACCTGGTCGACGGCGGCGGCGACAACTGGTGGATCGGTGCCCGGTCGGGGCATCCCCTGCAGTTCGAGTTCAAGGGGACCGGGCTCGACCAGACGATCACGTTCAGTCGGTTCGACAGGCAGAACGCGATCCAGCCGCCGCAGAAGAGTCAGGTCTCGACCACCCAGTACAGCGGGCGCATCGGAACGCCGGTCGTCTCGCCGCTGTCCACCGTCGACGTTACCCAGGTCAAGCTCGACCCGCCCGGCATCATCGCGCCGCCGATCGGCTATCGCTACCTGGGCGTCCAGCTCTCCTATCGCAACACGGCGGCCGACGTCGCGACGTTCGACAACCAGCTCGCGATCTCGGCGCCCGACGGATCCCTCTATTCGCAGGACAGCTTGACGCAGGTCAGCCCCGCGCTGCCGATGTTCCAGAACGTCGCCTCGGGGCAGACGGTCGCCGGATGGGACGTCTTCGTCGTCGCCGCGCAGGCGAAGTCGCTCCTCCTGCGGTTCCCGGCGCCCGCCGACCTGAACGCGAATGCGCCCGCGAACCAGAACGTGGACTACCTGATCTCGATCGACCTGGCCATCTGAGGGCTCCGCCGGCGCCAGCCGGATGCGGAGTCGATGCGAGCGCTACTGGCGCGCGAGGCCGACCGCCCGCTCGCCACCGTCGGGTGCCCGAGCCGCCTGCGTCGCCTGGGGGCGCAGCGTCACGCGGAAGCAGAGGAACGCGATCGCACCGAACACGAACGCCATCACGCCCGCATGCAGCAGCTCCCCGAAGAGATCCCAGCGCGAGAACACGAGCACCGCTCCGGCGGCCCCCTGCGCGACGAGCGTCGCCAGCAGGAGCCAGGCGCCCCCGATCAGATCACGCCGGTCCGGCGTCCGCCAATGGACGAGCGCGATCAGGCCGATCGAGAGGAGCAGTGCGACGGCGGCGCCGCCGCGGTGGGTGAGGTTCGTCGCGACCAGCATCGCCGGACCCTGCGCACCGCAGGTCGGCCAGGTGCTGCAGGCCTGGGCGGCGCCGGCATGGCTGACGTACGCGCCGCTGTAGACGAGCGCGTAGAGGTAGACGCCGGTCCCCCACACGGCCGCGACGACGACGCCGGGCGTCCGGATCGCGCGCATCGCCCGCTCGGGCCATCGCGCCGCGATGCCGGCCAGCACCGCTGCCGCGAACGCCAGCAGTGAGAAGCCGAAGTGCAGCGCCAGGACCCAGGGGTCGACCGGCTGGAGGACGGCCCAGGCACCCATCCCCGCCTGCAGGAGCAGTGTCCCGATGAGCAGCACGGCCAGGACCCGGGCCGAGATCCGCGACCAGTAGATCCGCAGCAGGCCGATCGTGAGCAGGAGGACGAGGATCGACTCGGCGGCGGTGATCATCCGGTGGGTGAACTCGATCGCCGTCGAGACGGCGAATTCGGGGATGAATTGTCCCCTGCAGAGAGGCCAGCTCGGTCCACAGCCGGTCTGCGATCCCGTGTTGGTGACGGTGTCACCCGCGATCAGGACGATGAACATGCCGATCGCGGTCAGCAGGCCCAGCCAGCCGACGGCAGACCGCAGCCGCGGGTGATCGGTGGGTGGCGGCCCGGAGCTCACGAAACGACTTTACCTCGGGGCGCGGAACCGCCCGAGCGGGGGAACTGAGAGCGGGACGGGTTGACGTCCCGCCGCCGGGCTAGCTGATGCGGTCGCGCAGGACGAGGCGCGCTCGGTGCAGGAAGAGACGGCCGCGAGAAGGTCCGGCGGCTTCCACCGGCAGCAGAGCCAGGCGGACGAGCTGCAGGGCGAATCGTGTCAGCACATAGAGAGAACGCATCGGGCGGCGGTTTGGTTCTGGTGGCGGCCAGGCGAGACCCCAAGCGGGGCATCATGGAGTGGATGGCGAAGGCACCCCGGACGCTGCGAGTCGACCTGCACGGTCACGACGTGCTCACCGCGCTGCAGCTCGCAGTCATGCGGGTGAAGGAGGCGCAGGCGAACGGCTGGGAGGCGGTGGAGCTGGTCCACGGCGCCGCCGACCTCGAGGAGCCGGTTTCCGAGGGCCGTGGACGCATCAAATGGGAGCTCCGGCGCCTGGCCGAGACCGGACGATTCGACCAGTGGACGGATCGGGACCGCACGTGGCCGAAGGCGGGGTCGCTCGTCCTCTATCTGAAGCCGAACGGGCGCCCGAGCCGCGAGCGCTGGTCGGGTGAGCCGAGCCGGCGGTACCGGCGCTGACCTCACAACCAGACCCCGCGCACTCCGCCTCGTGGGC
>JBAPVZ010000777.1:0-4489 GCA_049283435.1 Candidatus Dormiibacterota bacterium | reverse complement strand
CGCCGCGACCGAGCGGCCGGCGGCAGCCAGGAACGCCTCCTCGAATGAGCGACGCAAGCCCGGCGCCAGCAGCTCGTCGAACGCCGCCGCCGCCTCGAGCACGAGCCAGGTGTCCGCGACGTCGGCGCCGCCGGGGCCGCGCCCGGCATTGGTCCAGTCGACGACGACCGGGCCGAGCGGCGAGAGCATCACGTTCAGCGGATGCAGATCCCCGTGCAGGAGGACGTTACCGGGCTGCGGCTCGCCGTAGCGCGCCGGGGCCTCGGGCGGCGGCGAGATGCGGTGGAGGCGACGGTGGAGCTCCGCCAGGGTGCCGGCGTGCGACGCCGCCCGCGACGGGTTGCGGCACAGGTCGTCCCACATCGTCCCGCCGAGGATCCGCTCCATGACCAGGCCGTCGGGGCGCACCTCGTGCACCTCCGGCACCGGATAGCCGTGCGCCCGGGCATGCCGCATCAGCGCCGCCTCCAGCGCGTGGTGCCCACGGCCGTGGACGCGCCGCAGTACCCGATGCTCGTCGAGCAGCACGATCTCCGAGGCCCGACCCGACGCGAGGATCCGGCCCTGCGGGTGCGTCTCGTCGGCCACGACTCCAGCCTATCGCTGCGCGGCGGAGGGGCTTGACATCAGGTCATCTAATGACTTATTACTTGCCGCCGTGAGCGAGCCGAGGTTGCAGCCCGCCGCCTGGGAGCGCCGGTCCGCCTCCGACGATCTGACCGCCGGCGTCCTCGAGCTGATCCGTGACAGCGGCATCGAGCCGAGTCAGCGCCTGCCCTCGGTGCAGAGGCTGGCGACGCGGTTCGGGGTCGCGCCGCCGACCATGCGCGAGGTCCTCCGCCGGCTCCAGGCGATCGGCATCATCGACATCCGGCACGGGTCGGGCATGTACCTCCGCCGGCACTCCGCTGCGCTCGTGCTGCCGAACCCGCATCCGGGCCGGCTGACGGTGCCGACGATCCGCGACCTGCTCGATGCCCGGCTGCTCATCGAGCCGCCGCTCGCCAGGCTGGCGGCGGAGCGGGCGGGAGAGACGGACCTCGCCGACCTGACGGAGACGCTCGCGGTCGCCGGCAACCTCCTGCACGACCAGGACCGGCTGCTCGGCCGGCTCAACATGACCTTCCACCGCAACGTCGCGCAGGTCTCGCAGAGCAGCGTCCTGACGCAGGTCATCGATTCGCTGACGACCGTCTACGAGGACGAGCAGCTCGTCGTGATGCGTCTCTACGACAACCGGGAGCGCGACTACCGGGAGCACCTTTGGATCCTGGAAGCGATCGCGGCCCACGCTCCGTCCGAGGCCGAGCGACGGATGCGCGTGCACCTCGAAGGCGTCCGGGGCGTCCTCGGTGACGACGCCTTGCCGGCCGTCGACCGGCACCAGGACGGGCATCAGCCGGTGACGCCGGTCACCGAGTGAGCGCACGGAGCGCAGAGAGCGCGGGATGAGCGTCGCGCCGAGGGTGCGGCGTGGGGCGTGAGGAGCAAACAGGGAGTGGTTGCAGTGGCACAGATGAATCGGCGGCAGATGCTGAGGTACGGCGGGGTCGCGCTCGGGGCGGGAGCGAGCCTGCCCTGGCTGCTCGAGGCGTGCGGCGGCAGTGCGAGCGGGTCCAGTCTCAAGCTCTTCAACGACAAGGTCGCCTGGAAGCCCTGGTTCGTCACCGAAGGGAACGCGGCGAAGAAGGCGACCGGCTCCGGCTGGGCACCGACCGAGTTCGCCGACACGAACACGTACCAGGCGCAGATCCGCACCGTCGGCTCGACGACGAAGGTGCCGGACCTCTTCACCTGGTGGTCTGGCTGGCTTCTGAAAGACCTCGTCAACGCCGGCTTCCCGGACGACGTCGGCAGTCTCTGGGACAAGGAGGGTGACGTGTGGCGGGCCGGGCTGCGCGACGCCTTCACGTTCAACGGAAAGACGTACGCCGCGCCGCTCAACTTCGCCTACTGGGTGACGCTGTACAGCAAGCCGACCTTCGCGAAGTACAACCTCCAGCCGCCGAAGACCTGGGCGGACCTGGAGAACGTGCTGCAGACGCTGAAGTCCAACGGGGTGCAGCCGCTCGGCGCGACGATCGACGGTCGCTGGCCCGCCTTCATCTACTTCCAGGAGCTCCTGATCCGCACCGACCCCACGCTCTACCAGAATCTGATGGCGGGGAAGGCGAAGTACACCGACCCCGGCGTCGTCCAGGCGATGACGAAGTGGGGCGACTGGATCCGCGCCGGCTACTTCACCGACCCCAACGCGGTGACGTTCGGCACCGGGTCGAACACGTACGCGAACTCGTTCGTGCAGGGCAAGTCGGCGATGGTGCAGATCGCGACCTGGTACGAGCCGACGCTCACCGGGGCGGGCGTCAAGCCGGACGACATCGGCGCCTTCGTGTGGCCGAACATGCCCGGCAACAATGCCGCCTCGATGATCTTCGAGACCGGACCCCTGCTCGTCGCGGCGCATGGCGGGCAGCGCAGCGACGCGAGCAAGACGGTGCAGTACTTCATGTCGAAGGCGGGGCAGCAGAAATGGATCGCGACGACCGGCTTCACCTCGGCGCGGAGTGACGTGCCGTCGGCCTCCAGCATCGACCAGGAGCTCGACCAGACCGTGCAGAGCGGCGGCTACAAGCTGCTCAACCGGTACTGGGAGGCGACGCCGAGCGCGATCGTCGAGGTCGCGGTCGACGAGTTCGCGAAGTTCATGCTCCATCCGAGCGACCCGACGTCGATCCTGCAGGCGATCCAGACCAAGGCGGACAGCGTCTGGGCGACCACCAAGTAGGGCGCCGGCATGCAAGTGACGAAGGGCGCGCAGGTCCGGCGCGGGGGCGAGGCGATCGCGACCGGCGGAGCGCGAGCGCGGCGGCGGAGCCGGGCCTCGCTCACCCCCTACCTGTACCTGGCACCGATGGTGCTGATGGTCTGCGCGTTCCTCCTCTACCCCGCCGCCGACACGCTCTGGCTCAGCTTCACGAACTGGGACGGCCTGCACGTCGCGCAGTTCGTCGCCCTCGGCAACTACCTGTCGCTGCCGTCCGACCCGGCGTTCGTGGGGTCGATCGTGAACACCGTCATCTGGGTCGTCGGCCTGATGGTCTTCCAGGTGCTGCTCGGCCTGCTGCTGGCGGTCGCCGTCAACGCGAGCCCGCTCGCCGAGCTGTTCAAGCGGATCCTCTACGTCCCGGCGACGATCTCCGGCGGCGCGATCGGCGTCATCTGGTACTTCGTGTTCGACCCCTCGCAGGGGATCCTGAGCACGACGCTGCGGGGCCTGCACCTCGGCTTCTTGACCCGCGAGTGGCTGGGCACCCCGCCGTACAACACGATGGCGATGATCGTGGCCGCGATCTGGCAGGGCCTCGGGCCGGTGATCATCCTCTACCTGGTCGGCCTGCAGAGCATCCCGAGGGACCCGCTCGAGGCCGCGCAGGTGGACGGCGCCGGCGCCTGGCGGCTGTTCCGCTACGTCACCCTGCCCCTGCTCCGGCCGATGACGGTCGTCGTCGTCGGCATCAACCTGATCAACAGCTTCAAGGTCTTCGACATCATCTGGGTGATGACGCAGGGTGGCCCCTACCGGTCGTCCGAGACGCTCGCGGTGACGATGTACCGCGACACCTTCGTCAGCTTCCAGCTCGGCTACGGATCGTCGGTCGCGATGGTGCTGACCCTCGTCGTCTTCGTCGTGTCGATCCCCTACATCCGATCCATGTTCCGCCGCGTGGAGGTCCAGTGACATGACGGCAGCCCTCTCTCGACTGCGCTCGACGACGCCCGGCGGCTGGCTCGTCACCGTCCTGCTGGGCGCGTTCTGCGTCGCCTGGCTGGTGCCGCTCTGGATGGTCGTCATCGCGGCGATGAAGACGACGCCCGAATACGCCAGGGACGTCTCGCAGTGGGCTCTCCCCCGGCAGCCGCTCCAGCTGTTCGCGAACCTGGCGCAGGCCTGGTCGACGTCCGGGATGGGATCCGGGTTCCTGGCCAGCCTCCTCTACGGCGTCGTCGGCGCCGGCGTCGCGATCCTGTTCGCCTCGCTCGGCGCCTACGCCCTGACCCGTCTCCCGGTGCGCTGGCCGTTCTTCTGGTTCGTGCTCTGCTTCAGCGGCACCATCTTCCCGTTCCAGATGTATCTGATCCCGCTCTTCAAGGCATACCAGTCGGTCGGGCTCTACGACACCTGGCCCGGCATGATCTGCCTCTACGTCGCGATCTGCATCCCGTTCTGCCTGTTCGTGATGCGCAGCTTCTTCGCGACCGTTCCGCGCGACCTCCAGGAGGCGGCCCGCCTCGACGGCAGCGCCGACTTCGCGATCTTCTGGCGCATCTTCCTGCCGCTCGCGAAAGGGCCGCTCGCGGTGCTCTTTCTCTTCCAGTTCACGTGGATCTGGAACGACCTGCTGTTCGGCCTCGTGCTCTCGGTGTCGGACGGCGTGCGGCCGGTGATCCCGAGCCTCGCCGGCCTGCAGGGCACCTACGCGCACAC
>JBAPVZ010000776.1:0-3572 GCA_049283435.1 Candidatus Dormiibacterota bacterium | reverse complement strand
CGTCCAATCGAACGACGAGGCCGACCTGCGGGTGCACGGCGACAGCGGAGTGTCAGCCGGCCAACGCTGTACGCATGGGCATTGCGAAGGTCTTCAGCGGGGCGGCGGAGTCGCGCTGGACGGGCGGCATTCGCACCGCCATCGAAACGCTCGCGCTCGACGCCTCGCGGCCGGACATCCCCGCCGTGGCCACCCACTCCGTGCGGAAGGGGCGCTGATGAGCGATGGAACTCTTCTGGCTCCTCGCACTGGCGGCGCTGATGGGCTGGTTCATCGCCGGCACGCTCCATCGGAGGCCGTGACGTGAGGCCGGGGCCGGAAAGTGCGCCCGGCGACGCCGAGGCCGAGGGGCGCCGCGCGGCCACCTGGCCGGAGAGCAGTCGGGCGGCTCTCCTCACCACGTCCTCGCTGTGCCCGCAGGCGGTGTCGCAGTGCGCACACGACGATCTCGCCACGCCGACGCCGGCCGACCGCACCAGATTGTGGACCGCCCGGAGGACGCCCGACCTGCCACCGTCGCGGTCGTGCGGAGGTCCTGACTCCCGTGCCTGGGCGTTCCAAGGCGACCATGCCTCGCTCGATTACGGTCCTCCGCGCCGGCTCACGGACGCCCCGGACAGCCGGGGCGGCACCAACCACCGCCCGTCGACCTCTCCGGGGCTCCGCTTCGCCCGGCAACGATCAGGCCGTGGCCCCGCTCAGCTCCTTGCGCGCGATCGCGGCGCCCTGCACCATCGCCCTGAGCTTGGCCTTCGCGGCCACCCTCGAGTAGGCGAAGAGCCCGCAGTCCGAGGTCAGGTGGATGCGCTCGGGAGCGACATGCCGCGCCGCCTTCCTGATGCCTTCGGCCACCTCTCCTGGGGTCTCGATCAGATAGTTCTTGTTGCTGATGACACCCAGCCCCAGATCCTTGTCGAAGCCCGGCGTGGCGAAGAGCGCCAGCTCGTCATCGGGGAAGCCGGTCTGCGCGAAGCTCCAGTCGAAGCTGTCGACCTGGAGGTCCTTCACGTACGGGAACATCGCCTGATACGGCGCGATCCCGACCGGGGCCGGAGTGCCGCCATGGCAGCAGTGCCAGATCTTGTAGGCATCGATGCCGTCGAAGACCCGGTTCAGGATCTCCACGTCGAACTCCCACTCGTCCTGGGGGGCCAGATAGATGAGGTCGTCGAGCTCCACGATCTTGGCGCCCGCCTCGACGGCGTCCTGCAGCTCCGCGTGATAGATGTCGGCCAGGTCGCGCAGCAGCGCCTTGCGGTCCTTGTAGTGTTCGTCGACGAGGGTCGCCGACAGTTCCACGGGTCCCATGCCGAAGAAGGCCTTGGCGGGCTTGGCAGTACAGCGCTGAGCCAGGCTCCAGTTCAGGGCGTGGCGCATCGGGCCCCGGCCGACCTTCCCGGTGACCGCCATCGTGGGACCCATGATCGCCTCGAAAACCTGGTCCAGGCCACCCTCCTCCATGGCCTCGACGGCACTGCTCCCGGCGGACGCGCTCCCGGTGAACAACCCGCTCGCCGCCGCGCTCACCCGGATGTCGATGCCCTGCATGCGCTCGAGGTTGTAGAGCAGGAACGAGGCGATGAAGCCCTGGTGCTTGTCGTACCAGAGGTGGCCGTCGGTGACCACGTCGATGCCCGCCTCCTCCTGGTCCCCGACCATGGCGCGGACGCCGTCGCGGTAGGCCTGCGCGAAATCCTCGTCCCGGAAGGCCTCCAGAAGGTCCCTCCCGCCCAGGTTCCAGTTGAACCAGGTCGGCCGCGGATAGGAGCCGACGAAGGAAGCGGGAAAGAGCTTGCCGGCGATGTCGCTCATGTGTTGTCGGGGCATCTGCAGAACCTCCCAAAGCGGACTGGCCGGGGGTCACTCGGTGCCCATATTGTTGCCCGTCGGCCGGCTCCGTGGGGGCAAGTTCGTACTCTGCTCCAGCCGCTCCCGCACGACTGACCCGCCCTGACGACTACGCGCCTGCGCCGCCGGTTCGCGGCCGTTCCAGAGCCTCGCCATGTAGGGACATTTGCCCCCCTCGGCAGGGGCGCTCGCGGTACTTCGCGCCAGGGTCGACTGCGACCTACGTCGCTGTCCCACGCCGAGTAGGGGTCGTCCATCTCCCTTTGCAGGGTGTGCAAGTGCTCATAGCCGGAGGACGGTCCGCCGTCCAGGCTGTGCCATGCAACCGGTGCCGCTCTAACAGACCTGGACCTGTCGAGGCCTGGCGCGGACACCAGTCACTTAGCAAGGGAGCGGTCGTGGAGATGGAGACGGCAGCGAGTACAGGTCAGGGCGACGGAGCGAGTGGTCCAGCGCAGATTCGAGTCGGCCTGGCCGGCTACGGCTACTGGGGACCTCACTTGTTGCGCAACCTGAGCGACCTGCCCGGAGCCGAGACCGTCGCGGTCGCCGAGCCGCGGGCGGACCGCCAACGACGGATCACGACGCTCTATCCGGGGGTGCGCTGCGTCGCCGACCACCGCCAGCTTCTGGAGCTGGACCTCGACGCCGTCGTCGTCGCGACACCGATCCGGACCCACCACGAGGTGGCGAGGGATGCGCTCCTGGCCGGCAAACACGTCCTGGTCGAGAAGCCCCTGGCGGCGAACAGCAACGACGCGCTGGAGCTGGTGCAGCTGGCCGCCGAGGTCGAGCGGATCGTGATGGTCGGGCATACGTTCATGTACAACCCGGCGGCGCGGGAGCTGCGGCGCCTGGTGCAGGAGGGCGAGCTCGGCAAGGTGCAATACGTCGACTCGGCGCGGCTCAATCTCGGCCTCTTCCAGCCCACGGTCAACGTGCTCTGGGATCTGGCGCCGCACGACATCTCGATCCTGCTCCACGTGCTCGGTCGCCTCCCATTGACGGTGAGCGCCCACGGCCGCTGCTGCGTCCGGCCCGGGGTGCACGACGTGGCCTATCTCGAGGTCATCCTCGAAGGCGGGCTGACCGCGCAGCTCCACGTCAGCTGGCTGGATCCGGACAAGGTGCGCCGCATGACCGTGGTCGGCGACCGCCGCATGGCGGTCTACGACGACGTGTCGCCGACGGAGAAGATCCGGGTCTACGACTCGGGCGTCGAGGTGCCGGAGACGGACAGCTTCGGCGAGTTCCAGCTCTCCTACCGGCACGGCGAGATCCGGATCCCCTACATCGACTGGCACGAACCCCTTCGTCTCGAATGCGAGGACTTCGTTGAATCCATCCGCACCGGTTGCCAGCCGCTCGCGAACGGGCTGCAGGGTCTCCTCGTCGTCGCCGTCCTGGAGGCCGCCGAGCACTCTCTCCTGCATGAGGGCGTGCGCGTCCCGGTCGGCCTGCCCCTGCCCGCGCTCGACGTCATCCCCCGACTGGCGCTGGATCGGCGTCGCGGCACCGCGCATCGCAATGATCATGAGAACGGGCGGCTGGAAGCCATTCTCGGTGGGGCGCACGGGTGAGCTCGCGACTGCTCCGCCGCCCCCACCTCCGGCCGTTGCCCAGGACTGCTGCCGAGGTCACCCGGAGCTTGCTCTGGAAGCGCCCCCTCGATCTCGTTCTCGCCGCCAAGCTGCTGGGCGCCTGCCTGCCGCTTCTTCTGCTCA
>JBAPVZ010000775.1:0-1754 GCA_049283435.1 Candidatus Dormiibacterota bacterium | reverse complement strand
CAAACGGGCCGAACGCCGGCGAACGGTCGCTATTTCGGCTCGCGAAGGGGCCGAGTGCCGGCGAACGGCCTCTACACGCACGCCGCCCGCCGCGTCGCCCCGCGCGCACAACGAGCGCCGGCGAACGGCCTCTGCGCCTACCAGTCGGAGACTGAACCGTCCTCGCGCCGCAGGATGCGGAGGCCGGGCAGCTGGAATGCCTGCGCCTCGGCTGCCCTGTCGTCGAGTTCGACCCCGAGCCCCGGCGTGTCGCCGCAGTACAGGTTCCCGCCCTCGAGCCGCAGGTCGGTCTGGACGATGTCGCCGATGATGCCGGGCCGCCAGGTCAGCTCCTGCACGGCGAACAGGGGAGTCGACAGATCGAAGTGGACGCAGGCTGCGGTCGAGACCGGGCCGAGCGGGTTGTGCGGCACCTGCTCGATGTAGTGCGTCTCACACCACGCCGCCAGCTTGCGGCTCTCCGTGAGGCCGCCGCAGATGCAGAGATCGACGCGGCAGTAGTCGAGCAGATCGCCCTCGATCAGCTCCTGCCACTCCCACTTGCTCGCGAGCTGCTCGCCGGTCGCGATCGGCACCGAGATGTGGTCGCGGAGGTAGCGGAACTCGTGTGTGTTCTCCGCCCGCAGCGGGTCCTCGATGAAGAACGGGCGCATCGGCTCCAGCTCGCGCGCGATCTGGATCGCGTAGGCCGGCGTCGTCCGCTGGTGGAAGTCGACGCAGATCTCGATCTCCGGGCCGAGCGCGTTGCGCAGCGCGCCGAACGCGTCGACCGTCCAGCGCATCGCCCGCGCCTGCTCGTAGATGCCGTCGACCTCCTGCGCGCCACCCTCGCCGACGCCGAAGCGCACGTACCGCCAGCCTTCGGCGACCTGCTGCTTCGCGTAGTCCACCATCGAATCGATGCCGGCTCGCGCATCGGTGGAGCCGGTGCCGCCGCGCCGCTGGACGTGGCAGTAGCAGCGCACGTAGTCGCGCGTCGCGCCGCCGAGCAACTGGTAGACGGGCAGGCCGAGCGTCTTGCCGCGCAGGTCCCAGAGCGCGAGGTCGATCGCCGCGAGCGCCGCCGAGTGGACGTGGCCGCCGCGGAAGAACTGGCCGCGCCAGAGCGTCTGCCAGATGTGCTCGATACGTGCCGGGTCCATGCCGATCAGGATCGGGCGGTAGGTGTCGACCAGCCCCTTCAGCGCCAGCTCCTTGCCGTTGATACCGGCCTCGCCGAGTCCGGTCAACCCCTCGTCCGTGTAGATCTTGATGAAGCTGTAGTTGCGCTCCGGCCGCTGTGGATCGTGGACGAGAAAGGTCCGGACGTCGGTGATCTTCATAGCTGCCCTCCCAGGCCGGTGCGCGGGGCGGGGATCCCGTAACCCCGCCGCCCGCACCCAGAATAGCGACGGTCAGCGGGCATCTCCGGCAGTTGACTTGACGCTGGAGGCACTCATGACGAACAGCCCGGCCGCGACGGCGAGGCCTGACGGTGCTCGGCAGCACCTGCGCGGGCTGTCGACTACCGCGGAGGGGGACCGCATGATCCGATGATCGGATCATGAGAACTGAACGATGATCGGGTCATGCCGCTGCATCGGGGCGCGTACCAGCATCAGGTACGAGGTCCTCCGCCGCCCGCGCCGAGCTGCCGTGACGTAGCGCCGCCGCGCCGCCAGAGACATTGCGGTGCGACCCGCCCCCGGAATCCGCCCGCCAGCGCGGGGGGGAAATTGACGAACGAGTGCGAGGGCGAGGCGTCGAGGCGCAGC
>JBAPVZ010000774.1:0-4439 GCA_049283435.1 Candidatus Dormiibacterota bacterium | reverse complement strand
GTCGTGCCCTGGGTGCCGGCCGGTGCTCCGCCCTCGGAGGAAGCCGGTGGCGGGGGGGCGGCGCTCGACCACCCGGCCGTCGGTGCTGGCGCCCCCGTCGGGGGCGTGGCCGAGGCGTCTGCCGGCGGAGGCGGGGCCGCTGCGGCCGGCGTCTGTGGAGGCGTGAGCCAGCGGTCGACGTCCCAGGTCGTCGCCGGCGTGTCCGGTGCTCGCCCACCACCGAACAGGGTCGCCCGGGTGAGCGGGTCCGGCCTGCCCTCCGATGGTGCGGCATCCGGTGACGCCGGCGCGCCGCGAGGCGGCTCGGGGCCGCCGGTTCGCCGCCAACGCTTCCCGTCCCACACCCAGGCGCCATCGGCCGACGTCACCCCGTCCAGACCACGGGCTCCGGTCCGATCTGTTCCGCGCTCGTCCTCAGGCACCCGCGCTACTCCAAGGCGAGTCTACCCGCCTCTGCGAGCCTTCGTTTTCGATGATCGTCCGACATACGTCTGCGGCTTGAGGCGTGACGAAGATGAGCTGCGGGGGGTGGGCACACAGCAGCTACGATGTGCTGCCATGAGTAGAAAGAGGGAGCAGGGGGAGGCGACATCGGAGCTTCCAAAGCCTCGCGTCGTGCCGACGCCAGCGACCGATTCGGATCTCAACGAGCTCCTGTCGATCCTGGCCAGCGAGGTCAAGATGCTGCGCCGCGAGAACAAGATGCTCGCCGGGCACAACATGCGGCTCACGGTCGTCCTCGGCGAGCGGGGCGTCATCGCGCCCCCGGAGCCGCATCCCGTCGATCCGATCACGCTCGGCCAGGGCATCGCGCTGCCCGAGCTCGCGATGGAGCTGCACCGCCGGATCCTCCTGCTGAGCCAGGAGTCGGAGGGGTTGCGCGAGGAGAACGCGCGCCTCAGCGAGCTCGCGTCCGGCCTGGAGCTGCCCGACTGGCGAATCGAGGAGACGCGCGTCGGCAGCAGCCGTCTCGTGCCCGGCTCGCGGGCGTTCATCCGCCGCCGGCGGGTGGAACCGTCACGACTGCGGAGGCGCGGCACCGACAATTGAGCCGTACTGCCGCGCACTCTCGTGGTCAGGCTCACCGGGCACGATCCGCGTGACGCGCGGCAGGTAGCGGTGCCGCCCGCGGCGGCGGCGCAGGTCGAGGTCCCGGTAGCAGTTGCGCAACCGGAGCGCGATCGGCGACAGGTGCTCGTAAAGAAGGATCGCGCGACCGGGACCGAGCTGGCGTCCGACGTCGAGGGGCAGCATCTCCTCCTTGTCGAACGACACCTGCGATCCGCCGTGGTTGTCGGCGGTGTACTTTCGCTGCCGCGCCCGTCCGGCCAGGTCCCGCAGCAGCTCGAGCGTCTTGCGGTCCTTGCTGCCGCTCAAGAACAGGACCGCGCGTGCGTTGTTGACGACGCTGCCGGCGAGGTCGCCGTACCGGTGCTCGCACTGGGAGAGGTCCTGGAAGATCGCGACCAGGGAGATGCCCATGCTGCGCACCGTGGAGAGGTATTGGGGAAGCTCCCGGATCGGGGCGGTGTTCGCGCACTCGTCGAGCACGACGAGCAGCGGGCGCGGCAGGCGGCCGTCCTCCCGTGACTGCGCGAGCTCGGTCGCGTCGGTCATCACGGTCATGACCAGGCTCGCGAAGATCCCGCTCAGCCGCTCCTGCTCGGACTGCGGGGCGACGAGATACAGGGTGTCGTTGCCGCTCAGGAGGAACTCCCGGGGCTCGAAGCTGGGATCCTGCGCCGAGGCGGCGACCGCTCGCTCGATGTAGGGCCGCAGCGCCTTCTGGCTGGTCGAGTAGCACGACCCTCGTTCCCGCTCGGGCCGCTCCTGCACAGAGCGATACCACTGCATCGCGCGCACGTCTCGGCCCGGCACCGCGGCCAGGGCCATGCCGAGCTTCGTCCCCGAGCCGTCGTCCAGCCAGGACAGCGCGTCCGTGATCGACAGCTCCAGGTTGGCGCCGGCGTAGAGCGCGGTGCTGACGAGCCGGATCGCCGCGTCCTCCCAGTGGGCCCACTCGGCGTTCGCCTCCACCTTGGATTGGCCCTGCACGAGCCACTGACCGACGCGCATGGCACGGTCGAAGTCCTCGCATCGCGCGATCGGCGACCAGGTGCACGTCGCGAGCCCGGTCGTGCCCGTCGGGTCGTAGACATCGGTCGTGCCCAGGTGCTGCCGGTGGCCGGCGGTCTGGACGACGAGGTCGTTCTTGACGCTGACCGCGATCACCGGTCCGTCCCACTCCAGGATCTGCGGCACGCAGAGCCCGGCCGACTTGCCGCTGCCGGTCGGCCCGAAGACGAGCACCGAGACGCCGGGAGCGGTGGCGACGAAGGGCGCCCCGAGACCGGGAGCGGACAGGCGCCCGAGGATCAGGCGGAGCGCCCGCGGTCGGCGCAGCAGCAGCCGCGCTCGCCGCAGATCCCACGCGCGCGCCCATCGCGAGTCGTGCGGCAGGCCGGCGCCGGTGCTCCGAGCCAGGCGAACGGCGGCGCCGAGGCCGAGCACGAGGACGGCGCCTTCGCCGGCGAGCACCGCCCAGAAGGCGGCGCGGTCGACCGGCGCACCCCACCCCATCCAGCGCCAGAGCGGCGCCAGGTGACCCCGCGACGCGATCGTCGTGGTGAGCGCGGTGAACGGCCACGCGAACGGGATCCTGCCGACGCTCGCGCCGGCGAGGCGCAGGGCCGGTGCGAGGACCAGCGGCGGTCCCACATAGAGCAGGGCGAAGACGGCGTAGACGGCGAGGGTCCGGGCCGGCCGGCGGCGAGGGTTCTGGCTGCGCATCATGCCGTCCTCAGGCTAGCCCCGACGGGTGGACGGCAGGCGGACAATCGCAGAGGCGTCGCCAGGCGCGTAGGCTGGACGTCGCCATGGAGGTCGCCGCGCTCGCCCTGGGAGCGAACCTGGGCGACCGCCTGTCGACACTCCGGCGGGCGGTCGAGGCGCTGCGCGACGACGGGCTGGCCGTTCATCTGTCCGCGCTGTACGAGACCGCCCCCTGGGGGGATTCCGACCAACCCGATTACCTGAACGCGGTCGCCGCCGTGGAAGGCGACACCGGCGAGGATTGGCTGCGGTGGGCGCGTTCGCTGGAGGCGTCGGCGGACCGCCGTCGCGACCCGCAGCGGCAGTACGGGCCGCGCACGCTCGACGTCGACGTGATCGAGGTCTGGCGGCGCGGGAGGCCGCTCGTCCAGGCCGGCCCTGAACTGACCCTGCCGCACCCCCGCGCCGCCGAGCGGGCGTTCGTGCTCGTGCCCCTGGCCGAGGTGCTGCCCGATCGCGAGCTCGCGGGCTTGGGCAGGATCCGGGACCTGGCGAGGGCGGTCCCCCGCCGGCCGGGCGATCTGCGGCTCGTCGCCGAACGCTGGTAGGGCGACCGCGCACGCCGTCCGGCGCCGGCGGCAGTGGTCACCTCTCGGCTATCGTCTCGGGCGGCATGCCTGCCCGACCCGTCATCATCGACTGCGATCCGGGGGTCGACGACGCCCTCGCCATTCTGTTCGCCGCCGGCAGCCCCGAGCTGGAGGTCCTGGCGCTGACGACGGTCGCCGGCAACCAGACGCTCGAGAAGACGACCCGCAACGCGAGCCACATCGCCGCGCTGGCCGGCCGGCACGACCTGCCGGTCGCGGCCGGCTGTGAGCGACCGCTCGTGCGCGAGCTCGTCACCGAGCCGACCGTGCACGGGGAGACGGGCCTCGGGGACCTCGTCCCGGAGGACGGCGCGCCGGTCGTGGCCGACCACGCGGTCGATCTCATCGTCGACCTCGTCCGAGCGTCACCGGGGGAGATCACGCTGCTCCCGATCGGCCCGCTCACGAACCTCGCCCTGGCGCTGCGGCGGGAGCCGCGCCTGCCTTCGCTCGTCCGCGAGGTGGTGCTGATGGGTGGCAGCGCGAGCCGGGGCAACGTGACCCCGGCCGCGGAGTTCAACATCTTCGTCGATCCCGAGGCGGCGGCCGCCGTCTTCGCCGCTCCGTGGCCGCTCACGATGGTCGGGCTCGATCTGACCCACCAGGCGCAGGCGACTGCGGCCGTCGTCGAACGGGTGGCGGCGCTGCCTGGCGGGGCCGGCCGCTTCGCGACGCGACTGCTGCGCTTCGCCGCCCGCACCTACCCCCGAGAGGGCTTCGCGGGGCCGCCGATGCACGATGCCTGCGCGGTCGCTCGCGTGCTCGCGCCCGAGCTCGTCGCCTGCCGGCCGGCCCGCGTCGTCGTCGAGACGGCCGGCCGCTACACCGCGGGGATGACCGTCACCGACCTGGCCCCGGCCGGCGGGACGACGACGCAGGTCGCTCTGCACCTCGACGTCCCCGGGTTCTGGGATCGGGTGCTGGCGGCGCTCGCCCGCGTGCCCTGACGCTCGCCGCGGCTCAGGCAGGTACGGCGGCCGTCGCCTCCTGGAGGGCGTCGGCGACGCGGCGCACCGC
>JBAPVZ010000773.1:0-1635 GCA_049283435.1 Candidatus Dormiibacterota bacterium | reverse complement strand
CGCGAGGTCGCGCTGCGCAGGCACTCGCTCCGCTCCATGCCGGCGCCGGCCATCGCTTCGAGCTCCTCGAGGACGCGCTCGTGCGCGAGGAAGCCACCGTCGGAGCCGAACGCGATCGGCACGCCGGCGCCCAGCGCGGCCCGGAAGCTCGCGCCGTGGCGCTCGATCAGCGTCCGTGTCTGCGCCAGCACCTGGGCGGGCGGGTCGCCGCGGCCGTCCTCGGCATCTTCGACGAACGCCCGGGCGACCGCCAGCGTGGGGACCAGGAATGTGCCGCGCTCGGCCATCAGCTGGGTCGCCTCCTCGTCGAGCATGGTGCCGTGTTCGATCGAGCGGACGCCCGCACGCACCGCCGCCTTGACCGCCGCCGCAGCGTGGGCGTGCGCCATCACAGGGCGGCGCAGCGCGGCCGCCTCGCCGACGAGCATCTGCAGCTCGTCGTCGCGCAGGTGGCAGTCCTCCGGCGAGTCGCGCGGCGACACGACTCCCCCGGAGACCGCGATTTTGATCACGTCGGCGCCCGCGCGCACGAGCTCGCGCACGACGCGCCGCATCTGCTCTGGCCCGTCGGCGACCGTGTCCGGCACTCCTGGGTACACCGGGAACACGGCACGCGGCCGCTCCCCGGAGAGCAGCCACGGGTCGTTGTGGCCGACGGTCACGCTCACCATCCCGATCGAGATCTGCAGCCGCGGCCCGCGGATCAGCCCATCGGCAACCGCCTGCGCGAGTCCGAGGTCGGCGCCCGCGGCGTCGCGGACTGTCGTGATCCCGCTGGAAAGCAGCATGCCGAGCGTGCGCGCCGCCTGCAGCAGCCGGTAGGACAGGGGCGTGTTGAGCAGCCGCTCGGCCTGCAGGGTCGGCACGGTGACGTGGGTGTGGCAGTCGATCAGGCCTGGGATCACGCTGCGTCCGCTGAGGTCGAGCGTCCGCTCGCCCTGCAGCCCTTTGCCGACCTCGACGATCCTCTCGTCGCGCACCGCGAAATCCGCTTGGATGGGTGCGACGCCCGTCCCGTCGTATAGCGCTCCGCCCGCGAATACGGTCTTCACCGCAGCCACTGCTCGATCAGCGCAGCCACGCCCCCCGGCTCCTCCATGAACGGCAGATGTCCGACGCCGGGCAGCTGCCGGAATTCGCAACCGATCTCCGCCGCGACCGCGCGCGCGTCCTGTGGCGGACAGCCTCGGTCGTGCTCGCCGGTCGCCAGCAGGCACGAACCGCGCCACCGCCGCGCAGCCGGACGAACGTCGGTCGCGAGCGCCGCGCGCCAGATCGCCGCTACCACCGGCGCGTCGTTGTCGCTGATCTCGACGAGAATCTGATCGCGCAGTGCGTCGCCGGTGTCCGGCGCGACAGCGTCATTGACGAGGCTGCGTTTCAGTGCGCAGTCGAACGGGCCGTCCGCGAGCGCGGCGAGCAGCGGGTCTGCGTCCGGCAACCCCGGCAGCACCGCGGCGCCGAGCCCGATCAGCGAGTGCACCCTGTCCGGGTACGCGGCGGCGAGCTCGAACCCGACTGCCGCCCCGGCGGAGGCGCCGACGACGCATATGCGCTCCGGTCCGAGCTGATGCAGGACGCTCCAGCAATCTCGCGCCCAGCCCTCGACGCTGAACGGTCCCTCCCTCGACGAGC
>JBAPVZ010000772.1:0-2223 GCA_049283435.1 Candidatus Dormiibacterota bacterium | reverse complement strand
CGGCGAGGGCGTGCTCGCCGCGGCACGCGTCGCCCATGCGCTGCGGACCGCCTACCCGGCCTGCTTCACCTGGCTGCTGACGGGGGGTGACGGCTCGACGTTCGTCGGCGCCTCGCCGGAGCTGCTGGTACGCCGGCGCGCAGGAACCGCGGAGAGCGAGCCGATGGCTGGCAGCACGGGGCGCGGCAGCGACGAAGCCGGCGACCAGGAGCTTGCCGAGGCGCTGCTGCACAGCGCCAAGGACCTGCGTGAGCACCAGCTGACCGCTCGGCATGTCGTGGATCGGCTGCAGATGCTCGCGACGGCCGTGAGCGCCGGCGTCCCGGAGATCGTGCGCCTACCGAACATCCAGCACCTGGCGACCCGCATCCACGCCCAGCTGACCGTGCCGGCACCGTCGGTGCTGGAGCTCGGCGCGGCGCTCCATCCGACGCCCGCGATCAACGGCGCGCCGGCAGCGCCCGCGGCCGCCCTGATCCGCGAGCTCGAGGGCATGGAGCGCGGTTGGTATGCCGGCGCCGTCGGCTGGGTCGACGCGGCGGGTGACGGCGAGCTCGCGGTCGCGGTCCGCTGCGGGCTGCTGTGGGAGGATGCCGCGCGGCTCTTCGCCGGAGGCGGCATGATGCCCGACTCCGACCCTGCGGCGGAGCTGCACGAGACGGAGCTGAAGCTGCGGCCGCTGCTCGATGCGCTGGTCGGCTGACGGCACCCTGATCGCCGGGCACCGCGAGCGCCCGCGGCCACGTGCGCTCAATTCGCCTCAGCAGGAGCCGCGATCGGTCGCGACCGCGAGCACGCCCGCCGTGCCGCCACCGGGTCCGAACAGCGAGACCCGGGCGGGGGCCCCGCTGCGGCCGGCGGGCGGGATGACCGCGGTGCGCGCGAGCAGCAACGTCGCCGTCACCTTCGCCCACTTGCCCGGGGGGACCCACACCAACGTCTGCGTCCGCGCGCTGTTCTGCTGCAGGCAGCCGCCGTGCCCGCCGATCGTCGCGATCCACTGCGTTCCGAAGATGCCGAACGCGCTCCCGCCCCGCAGCGCGAACTGGTAGGTGGGGTACCCGCCGCCGGCGTAGCGATAGGCCAGGTTGGGCGAGCCCGGGTTCGCCGCCTGGGGCGCCTCGTCGCTGGTGACCGGACCGGGCGCGAACCAGGCGGCGTTGCGCGTCCCGCCGGAGGCGAGGTAGCTCGCGTACGCGCCGGGCAGGCTCGCGAGCGGGCGCACGAGGGGCCCCGTCGCCGTCACCGCGTAGCCCGCCTTGTCGAGCACGATCGGCGCCGGCGTCTGATGGCCGGGGACCGCTGCCGAGAACTCCTCCTTCCACCGCGACTGCGGCCCGTCCTGCTGCACGATGTCGAAGTCCGTGATCGGGTCCGTCGTGACGTTGCCGTCGTTGTCCGTGTCGAAGGTGTCGTACTGGACGAGGAACCAGCGCGGATAGCTCGTCGTGCGCGGCACCCAGGTCGTCGTCGAGGTGAGCGCGGGCGAGCCGGAGAGCTCCGGCTTGCCCAGCCCCTGCCGGACTCCGGCGTAGAACTGATCGCTCTGCAGGACCGTGCCCTCCTCGAACGCGGCCCAGCGGCTCGGGTCGTCGGGGCTGATCAGGGCCACCAGGGCGGTCGATTCCCACAGCTGCTTCGCGATCGCCGTCGCCTCACCGGGGGACAGCTGCGGCGCCGAGACCGGCGTCGGCGCCGGTCGTGGCCGCGCCTGCGCCCTCGCCGCACCACCGCATGCCGAGCACAGCACGCCGAGCAGCAGGGCGAGCAGCAACGAAGCCGGGCGGCGCACCGCGCTATTCTCCCCGAAGCGCCTCGGCGACCGCGGCCCAGGCAGCCTCATGGTCGGCGGCGCTGCGCTCCCGGGAGAATCGTGCGACGAGCAGCGTCGGCGTGTCGTCGTCGAGCGCCGCGGCAACGGTCTCCGGCACCGCGGCCGGCTCCTCGACGAGCCGGAAGCGCAGGCCGTAAAGCTGCGCCACGTCCTCCAGCCGGAGATCGAGCGGCGTTCCGAACAGCTCCTCGAACACGTCGCGATGGCGGACCTGAGGCAGCTGATGGAAGATGCCGCCCCCGTTGTTGTCGAGGACGACGAGCAGCGGTCGCAGGTGGTGCCGGCGAATCGCCCAGAGCCCGTTCATGTCGTGATACAGGCTGAGGTCGCCGAGGAGCAGCACGCCCCGTCCGCCGGCCGCGTCGGCGACGCCGAGCCCGGCCGATACG
>JBAPVZ010000771.1:0-8328 GCA_049283435.1 Candidatus Dormiibacterota bacterium | reverse complement strand
CGTCGACGGGCCTGCCTGCGCCTACCTCCGCGCCCGCTCGGCGATGGCGGCGCCGATGCCGTCCAGGATGCAGCGCAGGCCGAACTCGAGCGCGTCCTGGTCCTCGGGGCCGAGCGCGCCCTGCCGGGTCGCCGCCAGCAGCGCCGGGAAACGCCCCGGATCGCGCGGCAGGAGCGCTGCGATCGACTCGTTCCAATCCGCCTCGCTCTGCGCTCCCCCCGTCGGGGCGCCGTCGCCGGTGACCTGCGCGATCGAGCGCACGTGTCCGAGCAGGACGATGACGGCGTCGATCGCCTCGCCGCCGACGAGCGCCGTCCCCGACAGGGCCCGCACGCCGCACTCCAGCCACGCCATCTCATTCGGGCCGGGCGTTCGCCGGCGAGCCGTTGCGCCGACGAGCCAGGGGTGGCGGAGGAACCCGGCGAGCAGGAGGCGGGCCCAGCGGTCCAGGGCCGCGCGCCAGCGCGCCGGCATCTTCTCGGCCGGGGGCGGCGCCTCGATCGCGAGATCGATCATCAGCCCGACGAGCGCTCGCTTGCTGAACACATAGCGATACAGCGCCATCGTCGTCACGCCCAGCTGGTTCGCGACGCGCTGCATTGGCACGTCGACCGTGCCCTCCTCGTCCGCGATCGCAATCGCGGCCTCGGCGATCTGCCGCGGTGTCAGGGCCGGTTTCGGTCCCCGGCGCGGGAGGGCGCGCTCCCCCCAAAGCAGCTCCACCGCTCGAGCGAGCTCCGGGTCCTCCTGGCTCCGCATCAGGTTATCGTATGTGATATATATCGTTTATGTTGCATACAGTTAGGACTACGGAGGAATCGACATGGCGAACCTGGTCGGCAAGACGGCGCTGGTGACCGGTGCATCACGCGGCATCGGCCGCGCGATCGCCCGACGGCTGGCGAGCGACGGCGCGCTCGTCGCGGTGCACTACGGAAGCGGCGAGGAGGCGGCGAACGACACGGCCGCGGCGATCGTACAAGCCGGTGGAAGCGCGTTCCTGGTTCGCGCGGAACTCGGCGTCGACGGTGACGTGGAGACGCTGGCCGAGGGCGTCCAGGCGGGCTTGGCGGGACGCCCGCTCGACATCCTCGTCAACAACGCCGCGCTAGGCGGCGACGGTGCGTCGATGGAGAGGGCGACCCCGGAGCTGTTCGACCGCCTCTTCGCGGTCAACGTGCGCGCTCCGTTCTTCCTCATCCAGCGCCTGCTGCCGGCGTTCGCGGACGGCGGCCGCATCGTCAACATCTCGTCTGCCGACACGCGCATCGCGCTGCCCGACGAGGTCGCCTACTCGATGACGAAGGGCGCGCTCGACGTGCTCGGGCGAACGCTCGCCGATGCGCTCGGCAGGCGCGGCATCACCGTGAACACGGTCGCGCCAGGCATCACCGACACCGGCAAGATCGACTGGATCCTGGAGCGCCCGGAGCTCCTCGCCGGGACCGTGGCGGTGACCGCGATGCGCCGTGTCGGGCAGCCGGGTGACATCGCCGACGCGGTCGCATTCCTCGCCTCCGACGGCGCTCGCTGGATCACGGGTCAGCTGCTCGACGCGTCGGGCGGCGGCATGTTCCTCGGGCTGCGCGAAATGGGTCCGCCGATGGCAGGATGATCGCGATCGCTGGTCACTGGCGGGGGTCGTTCGCCCGACCACAGTGACGGCCCACGCCTCGCCGCTCAGAGTCCCGCCGCGATCTCCCGCAACAGCTCGTCGGCCCGCCAGTCGGTCAGCCGGCGGCGGTCGAAGCACAGCGTGAGGAGCCGGTGCCCGTCATGCGGAGCGCCCGCTTGGACGAGCGCCGGGACGCCGTTCGGGAGCGCGGGCATGACGATGTGCGACGTCGAAGGCGGGAGGGTCGCGACGCGGACCCCACCGCGACGCTGCCCCGCCTCCTCGGCGACGGCCGCCAGGCGGTCGAGCGCGGCGGCGATCGGCACCTCTCGAGCGCACATCCCAGCCGGTGTTCGCGCCGCCGACGCCCGCAGGTGATCGCGGAGGCGGGTCGCCCGCACGTCGCCGGCCCCGGCCTGCGCAGGCTTCGCCGCGAGCGGGCTGCGCTCGGCTGTCGCCAGCGTCTCGCCGGCGGCCGCGATGCGCGCGACGACCGTGCCGACCGGAACCGTCTCACCCTCCGCGACGAGCACCTCGGCGAGCACGCCGTCCACCGGCGCCTCCAGTTCGGAGCTGATCTTGTCCGTCTCCAACTCGGCCAGCGCATCGCCTCGCCGCACCGGGTCGCCGGCCTGTCGCAGCCAGCGGGCGAGCGTGCCCTCGGTCAGCGTGTCGGCGAGCTTCGGCAGTTCGACGTCCATCGGCAGCGTCACCGTAGCACCGGGACGCCGAAGCGGCGGACGCTGCCGTAGGCTCTTTGGTCAATCCGATGCTGCCCGAGACCTTCCGTACCCGACTCACCTCCCGGGACCTCGAGCTGCTCGCCGAGCACACCGGGAGGACACCCGCCGAGCTCGCCTTCGACGAGGACGCGATCGAGGCGGCCCTTGCGACCGCCGAGGTGTGGGACGCGCTCTTCGGCTCCGAGCCGGAGGAGGCGATCGTGCTCGCCTCGCCCTTCTGCGTCTTCGCGATCCTGCTGGAGCGCCTCCGGCATGACCTGCAGGGCGCCAGCTTCGTGACGGAGCGGGTGACCGTGCGGCAGCGGGTGCCCGTCTTCGACGTCGCCGGGCCGCGCGAGTGGCTCGACGCGCGGCATCGCAGGCTCTTCCTCGCCGATCTGCTCGCCTCCTACACGCGCGTCGCCGGTGGCAGCATCTGGTTCCGGACGGCCCGCGGGTGGCGCCGGCGACGCTACTCCGATCTCGACCCGTTGCGCCTCGCCGAGCTCGTCGAGCTGGTGCCGCCGGCGCAGCGCGCCGCCGTCCTGCGCCGCCTCGGCGACCTCTGCCTGTTCCTCTCCGGCGTCTTCGCCGACCACGTCAACGTCCACCCGTTCGAGCCCCGCCACCTGCAGCGACTGGCGCGTCTGGTCGGTGACGGCGAGGGGCGCGGAGCGCTGCCCGAGGCGATGCCGAGCGAGCTCGTGCTGGCCGGCGGCGGCGGCCTCTGGGAGATGGACTGGCTCGGCCAGCGCGCCTACCGGCTGGCGGCCCGGCAGGACGCGACCGACCGGCCGCTGCTGGAGGAGATCGCGAGCAGCTTCGGCCGCGCGCGCCGCGTGCTGGACGCGCTCGCCCGCGACCACCTGCGGCTGAGCCGTCAGGACTGGTTCCAGGGACCCCAGCACGCGTAGCCGCGATACTGTCCCGTCATGCAGTACCTCGTGCGGCCCCCCTCGGCGGCGCTCCGCCACGCGCTGTCCGAGCACCCGAACCGCGACCGGATCGACCCCGAGCAGGCCCTCCAGCAGCACCAGACGTACCTGGCCGCGCTGCGGGCGGCCGGCGCCTCGCTCGTGGAGCTACCCGCCGAGCCGGACCTGCCCGACGCGACGTTCGTCTGGGACACGATGCTCGCCCTGCCCCGTGCCGGCAGCGAGGAGCCGACCGCGCTCGTCGTCCTCGCCCGGCCCGGAGAGCCCTCCCGGCGAGCGGAGGTCCCCTCGGTCGCGGCGCGTCTGCGCGCGCTGCTGCCGCCGACGACGCCGTTCCACGAGATCGTGGCTCCGGGGACGCTCGACGCCGGCGACGTCATCGCCTACGGCCGGCGGCTCGCGATCGGGGAGTCCGCACGCACGAACCGGCAGGGTGCGGAGCAGCTGGCGGCCCTCGCCCGCACGCTCGGCTACGAGCCGTTCGTCTGCCCGGTGACCGACCGGCTGCACCTGGCGAGCGCGATCAGCCCGCTCGGCCCCGACCTGCTGATCGGCACCGCGGCCGGGTTCGCATCGCTCGACGCGTCCAGCCCCGACGCCGCGCCCGCAGGGGAGCTACGCCGCCTCCTGATCCCCGACGACGAGCTGCCCGGCGCGAACGTGCTCGTCGCGGCCGGCCACGCGTTCGTGCCCGCCGGCAACCCGGTCGCCGTGCGCCTCATGCGAGCGGCCGGTCTGGACGTCGTCGAGGTGCCGCTCGACCAGTTCACGCGAGCGGACGGCGGCCCCACCTGCCTCGTAGGCCCGGTCCCGTGACCGCCTGATCCGTCCCCGCATCAGGCGTAGGTGTGGGTGGCCAGCTCGGCGGGGTCGCCGCCCGGCTGCGCCTCCGCCCACTCCGCCGCCTCCCGTGCCGTCGTGAGCGACTCCTCGTCGATCGCATCCGCCGTCGCGTCGGGGAGCCGCCCCCGCATCCGGGTCAGCGGATCGTGCTCGCGCCGGCCGGCGTCCACGTCCTCGCGGCGCCGGTACCGGCTGTCGTCGTCGTTCGACGTGTTGCCGAGGAAGCGGACGCAGGTCGCCTCCAAGAGCGAAGGGCCGGCTCCGCTACGCGCCCGGTCGATCGCGCGCCGCGCCGCATTCCACACCGCCTCGGCGTCGGCGCCGTCGACGCGCTCCCCGGGCATGCCGTAGCCGGCGGCCCGGTCGACGAGCGTGGTCGACGCCGATTCCAGCGCGATCGGTACCGACTGCGTGAGCCCATTGGTCTCGATGCAGAAGACGCAGGGGAGCCGGTGAATCGCGGCAAAGTTCATCGCCTCGTGCACCTCGCCCTTCTGGGCGCCACCGTCGCCGAACGAGATCCAGGTGACCGAATCCTCGCCGAGCAGCCGCGATCCCCAGGCGATGCCGACCGCGTGCGTGGCGTGGTTCGGCTGCGGTCCCTGCAGCGAGACGATGCGGCGCTCGCGCGATCCCCAGTGGGCGTACGGCTGGCGCCCGTGGGTGAACGGGTCGGCCGCCTTCGCGAAGAAGTGCAGGAACACCTCCCGGGGCGTGACGCCGGCCGCGAGCACCGCGGTCAGGTCGCGATAGTGGGTCGCGATGAAGTCGTAGCCGGTGCGCAGCGCGAGGCCGTAGCCGGCGCCGATCGCCTCGTGGCCGGAGCAGGGGACCGCGAAGTGGGCGCGACCGGCGCGGGCGAGCCGCCACATCTCCTCGTCGAGATGGCGGCCGAGGGAGATCAGCCGGTACGCCCGCGCGGGATCGAACGTTGCCTCACCCGCCCCGGCCGGCGACTCGGCGGGCTGCGATGCCATCGCGGGCAGCGTACACCGCGCCAGTAGGATCGACGAGCACGGTCAGCAAGACAAGGTGACGAACGGGAGGACCAGCGGTGGCATTCGATCTCGTGATCCGGGGAGCTGACGTGTACGACGGCAGCGGGGCGCCACCCGCGCGCGCCGACGTCGGGGTACGCGGCGACCGCATCGAGGCGCTCGGGGATCTCGCGCTCGCCGAGGCCGAGACGGCGATCGACGGCCGGCGCCTCGCCGTCGCGCCGGGCTTCATCGACACCCACACGCACTCCGACCTGATCTGGTCGCTCGGTCCCGAGCACGAGGACGTCGCGGCGGGGACGATCTACCAGGGCGTCACGACCGAGGTCTGCGGCAACTGCGGCTTCACGCCCTATCCGTGCACGCCGGAGCGCCAACCGGACCTCGCCCGCCACGCGTCCTTCCTGGGCGGCGCGGCCCTCGACTGGCACGATCTCGCCGGCTTCTCGGCCCGGGCCACCGCCGCCGGCCATTTCGCGAACCTGGCGCCCCTCGTCGGCCACGGCAGTGTGCGGGTCGGCGTGATGGGCTTCGACGATCGAGCGCCGCGTGCCGACGAGCTGGCCACGATGCGGCGGCTCGTCGAGGAGGCGTTCGAACAGGGTGCGTTCGGGCTCTCGACCGGGCTCATCTACATGCCTGGCGTGTACGCCCGCACGGACGAGCTGATCGACCTCGCCCGCACGGTCTCCCGCCATGGCCGGCCGTACATCAGCCACATCCGAGGTGAGGCGGGGACCGTCGTCGACGCCGTCGAGGAGGCGATTCGGATTGGTCGCGAAGCCGGGATGCCGACGCACATCTCGCACCACAAGGTCGGTGGCCGGCCGAACTGGGGCCGCACCGAGACGACGCTGCGGATCGTCGACGGCGCGCGCGCCGAGGGCAGCGACGTGACGCTCGATGTCTACCCGTACACGGCCGGGAGCACGCTGCTGCATGCGCTGCTGCCGCCCTGGGCGCAGGAGGGTGGCGCCGACGGCATCCTGCGGCGGCTCGACGACCGGGAGACACGGCGGCGCCTGCGCGAGGAGATGGACGAATTGTTCGGCGGCGCCAACAACGGGCTCGGGCTCTCGGGGTGGTCGGAGATCGCGATCTCGACCTCCCCCGAGCACCCCGACTACGAGGCGCACCTGGTGACCGAGCTTGCCGATGAGGCGGGCCAGGACCCGGGGGAGTTCGTGTTCGACCTCATCACTGCCGAACGGTGCCGGGCGACGATGATCGTGCACACGATGAGCGAGGCGGACGTGCGACGCGTGCTCGCCTATCCGGCCGCGATGATCGGGTCGGACGGCATCCCGCTGCCCGGCAAGCCGCACCCGCGCTGGGCGGGCACCTTCTCCCGTGTCGTCGGGCACTACGCGCGCGAAGAGGGCGTGCTCGAGCTCGCGACCGCGATCAGGAAGACGACGTCGGCGTCGGCCGACCGCTTCGGTCTCCGCGATCGGGGGCGCGTCGAGGCGGGGCGGATCGCCGACCTCGTCGTGTTCGACCCGGCGACGATCGCCGATCGCTCGACCTACGCCGAGCCACTGCTGCGCCCGCTCGGCGTGCCGCACGTCGTCGTCGCCGGGCAGCTCGTCGTCCGCGACGGTCAGCTGACCGGGGTCAAGCCGGGGACTGTGCTCCACGCGTGATCGGACCGGGGTGGCGCTGCGGCCGGAGCAGCACGCGCCCCGGCGTCGTGCTATCCTTCCGGAACCGCGCCGGCGTGCCGGCACCGTGTCAGCCTGCGCGCCGGCCGAATACACACAGGAGGTTAGTCACATGGCGAATGTGTTCGCATCAGAACCGTGTCAGACGGCTCCCTCCTGCACGCTCGCGTAGGCGCTCGAACTCGAGCCCGGACCTCCGCGGCGGGGCAGGGAGGCGGCCAGTCTCCGCCCCCCGACCGTTCGTATCCCCCGGAGGTTTCCTCACCTGTGCCGATCGAATTGCCTTCCCGGCTCCTGGAGCTGGGTTGGACCGACACCCTCCAATCGTCGCTCGATGCGCTCGGCGACGCCTCGCTGGACGCGGCCCGCATCCTCGCCGATCACGGCATTCGCTTCCTGGTCGCCGCCAGCTCCGGCACCTACGCGGCACCGCTCGCGACGTCCTTGCGGAAGGCGGGCCGGGAGATCGCGGTCGGTGACTGGGTCGCCGTGCGCCCGTCCGACGGCGCCGTCGTCGCCGTGCTGGAGCGGCGTTCGGCGATCTCCCGGCGCACCTCGGAATCGGCGACCAAGGAGCAGGTGCTGGCCGCCAACGTCGATCTCGTCTGCATCGCGACGGCAGTGGACGGCGATTTCAACCTGCGCCGCCTCGAGCGGCTCCTGACGCTCGCCTACCAGAGCGGCGCCGACCCGATCGTCGTGCTGACGAAGGCCGACCTGGGCGACGCCGCGCGACGCCGGCAGGAGGTGGAGACGATCGCCCCCGGGGTCCCCGTGGTCGCGGTCAGCGCGGTCACCGGGTGCGGCCTCGACGAGCTCCGTGCGCAGCTCGGCGCGCAGCGGACGGCGGTCCTGCTCGGACAATCGGGCGTCGGCAAGTCGACGCTTGTCAACCTGCTCGCGGGCCGGGAGGCGTTGCGGACCGGCACCCTGCACCGGACCGGGCGGGGACGCCACACGACGAGCCACCGCGAGCTGCTGCAGCTGCCCGACGGCGGAGCGATCATCGACACCCCGGGCCTCCGCGAGGTCCAGCTCTGGGAGGGCGACGACGCGCTCGAGCAGACGTTCGGGGACATCGACGACCTCGCCGCGTCGTGCCGGTTCTCCGACTGTGCGCACGCCGGCGAGCCGGGATGTGCGATCGCCGCCGCGCTCGCGGACGGCACGCTCGTGCCCGAGCGCTGGACGAGCTATCAGAAGCTGCAGCGTGAGCTGGCGGCGGTCGAGCGTCGCGTCGACCAGCGGGCCCGCGGGCAGGAGCGGCGCCGCTGGCAGACGCTGCAGCGCGAGGCGCAGGACCAGGCGGCAGCCAAGCGCCTGCGCTGACGGCCGGGGCTCACCCGAAGAGCCGGCGAAACTCCTCGTGGAACTCGGGGAACGTCTTGGTGACGCAGGCCGGGTCGTCGAGCTCGATGCCGGACGCGCGGAGTCCGAGCACGGCGAACGACATCGCGATGCGGTGGTCGCCATGGCAGGCGACGACGGCCGGGTGCGGCGTCGCCGGGCGGATCTCGATCCAGTCGTCGCCGGTCTCGACGGTCACCCCACACC
>JBAPVZ010000770.1:0-2631 GCA_049283435.1 Candidatus Dormiibacterota bacterium | reverse complement strand
GTACTGGCCGACCACGAAGCGTTCGGCACCTACCACGCCACCTGTCAGGGCGAGTGCTCGTGGTACGAGTTCGCGGGTGAGATCTTCCGTCTCGCTGGTCTGCAGCCCGATCTGTCACCGCAGTCGTCGGCGGAGGCGGGCTCCGCCGCACCGCGCCCGAGCTATTCCGTGCTCGACAACGGGGCGCTGCGCGAGCTCGGCATCGACGTGTTGCCCGCCTGGCGCGACGGACTTGAGCGGTACCTCGCCGTGCGAGCCTCGTGACCAGACAACGTTTGCGCCGGTTCGATCGGCCGAGCTAGGGTCTTAGCGGATGGACCAGCGCGAGTACTACCGGTTCATGGGCTACCGCCCCGAGGCCCTGCGGGAACGGTACGTCCCCTACGCCGATCGTTTCCAGCGCGGTGCGACCGTCGTCGACGTCGGCTGCGGGCGCGGCGAGTTCCTGGAGCTCCTGCGGGATCGAGGAGTGCTTGGAATCGGCGTCGATGCCGACGCGAGCATGGTGGAGGACGTTTGCCAGAAGGATCTGGACGCGCGGCAGGGCGATGGGCGATCCTTCCTCGAAGCTCACCCTGATTCGTTAGACGGCGTCTTCATGGCGCACGTCGCCGAGCATCTGGCGCCTGACGATCTGGCGGCGCTGATCAACGCCGCGAGCACGTCGCTGCGTCCGAACGGCCGCCTGATCCTCGTGACCCCGAACCCCCAGAACCTGCAGATGCAGCTGCACGACTTCTGGATCGATCTGCAGCATGTCCGCTTCTACAACCCGCACATCGTGCACTGGCTGTTTCACAGCGCGGGGCTGACGGCCTGCGAGCTCGGAGAGAACGCTCTCTACCGTCTCGGTCCCGATTGGGCGGTTGATGGTTCCGCGCCGCTCGCCGGGGCGCCGGCGGAGCACGCGGCCGGGTTGCGCCGAGCGTTCGGTGCGCAGGTGCCGGAGTCGGTCTGGCAGAGGTTGGAGGAGCTCGAGCAGCGCGTCGATTTGCTCACGGCGTGGGCGGCCTCCCTCTATCCCCCCGGGGAATACTTCGTGACCGGCATCCTCCCGGCCCGTGAAACTTCCGCCTGACCGCTACTCCGGCGCCGGCGCCAGCGGTCGGTAATTGCTGCGGTAGTAGTCCCAGTACTCGCCGGACTTCAGCGGGCGCCACCAAGCTTCGTTGGCGGTGAACCAATCCACCGTCCGCGCCATCCCCTCGACGAAGTCGATCTCCGGTGCCCAGCCGAGGTCGGCGCGGATCTTCGCCACGTCCAGCGCGTAGCGGTAGTCGTGGCCCGGTCGGTCCGCCACGTACTGGATCAGCGACGTCGGCTTCCCGAGCAGCTCGCACACGGCGGTGGCGACCGCCTGCCCCGAGGTCTCGGCTCCGGTGCCCACGTTGTAGGCGGACCCCGGATCCGCCTCGTGGAGCACGAGATCGATCGCCCGGCAATGATCCTCCACGTAGACGTAGTCGCGAATCGCGCTGCCGTCGTTGTAGAGCGGGAGCGGCAGGTCGTCGATCGCGTTCGTGATGTGGACGGGGATGATCTTCTCCGGGTACTGGTACGGGCCGTAGTTGTTCGAACCTCGCGTCACGAGCAGTGGAAGCCCGTGGCTGATCGCGTACGAGCGTGCCAGATGCTCGCCCCCCGCCTTGCTCGCCGCGTAGGGGCTGCGAGGCCGGAACGCATCCTCTTCGGTCGATCTGCCCACCGACACGTCGCCGTAGACCTCGTCGGTGCTGATCAGGTGGAACACCTGATGACGGTGCCGGAGCGCGGCGTCGCAGAGGACGGCAACCCCGTGCACATCGGTGTCCACGAAGGAGAAGGGGTCGATCAGCGAGCGGTCGACGTGCGTCTCCGCCGCGAAGTTCACGATCCCGTCAACCTCGGCCGCGAGCTCGTCGACGAGACGTCGATCGCAGATGTCGCCCCGCACGAACCGGTACCCGGGCTGTCCGTCGAACTCGGCGAGATTTGCCGGGTTCCCGGCGTAGGTGAGCTTGTCCAGCACCCACACCTCGGTTCGCGGGCGCTCGCGGCGGAGCAGCCGGACGAAGTTGGAACCGATGAATCCGGCCCCCCCGGTGACGAGCAGGCGCCGGAAGACGCGACTCACGAGCGCGCCGCCCGGTCAGTCAACTGGTTGGCGCCGTTCGCACGGACGAAGTCGTTGACCGCGTAATAGGCATCGATCGACTCCCCGGCATCGCCCCAGAACCCATCCACGACGTCGTACTCCATGCTGCCGCCGGCGACGTAGTGATTGTTGACGTCGGTGATCTCGAGCTCCCCGCGACCCGACGGCTCCAGCGTCGGGATCACGTCGAACACGTCGGGTCCATAGAAATAGACGCCGGTGACGACGTACGGGCTGGGCGGCTGCTCCGGCTTTTCGATGATCCGACCGATTCGCCGATCGGCGCCGAACTCGACGACCCCGAGGTGGCACAGGTGTTCGGCCTGCTCCACCTTCGAGAGCACGATTCTGGCCCCGCCGGCCTGCCGCTCGAACGCTGCGACCGCCGGCTGGATCGACCGCCCGAAGATGTTGTCGGCGAGCATCACGACCGCCTTGTCCGACCCGACGAAGCGCTGCGCGAGACTGAGCGCCTCCGCGATGCCGCCGGGCTTGTC
>JBAPVZ010000769.1:0-2773 GCA_049283435.1 Candidatus Dormiibacterota bacterium | reverse complement strand
ATCAGGACTAATCGAAGTGGATCAAAGCCATGCCAACTTCTTTTCGCCGTCTTCACGATCGAGCTCGAGGTCGTCATGCTCACGACGCGAGTCCGACGGCCAGCGCCGGCGCCGCGCCGCTGAGCCCCTTGCACGTCGTGCCGCCGCTCGGTCGGGTGCTGGTCGCGCCGCCGATGACCAGCCGCGAGCGCGATCCCCGCGCGGGCATCTTGGAATGAAGGCACCGCTGCCGGCGGTACGACCCCAGCGGACTCCTCCTCCTGGAGTAATCGCTATGGACCAACGAACACCGCTTTCTCCCCTGGCCACGGTTGTGCTGACGCTGCTCATCGAGCACCCGATGCACCCGTACGAGGCCGCCTTCCACTTTCGTGTCCGCCGGGTCGAAGACTTCGTCAAGGTCCGCACCGGCTCGCTCTACCACGCCTTCGAGCAGCTCCAGCGCCGTGGTCTCATCGAGCCGGCCGAGGTCGGGCGCGATGGACGCCGGCCCGAGCGCACCGTCTACCGGGTCACCGACCTCGGTCGGGTGACCGCTCACGAGAGCGTCGCCCGCCTCCTCAGCGATCCGGTCAACGAGTACACGAGCTTCGAGGCGGGCCTGGTCTCGATCGGCCACCTGAGCGCGGAGGAGGCGAGCCGATCGCTCCGTACGCGCGCGATCCAGCTCCGGGGCCTGGCTGCCCAGAGCACCACGATCCTGGACGGCAACGAGACCGTCGGCCTGCCACGCCGGTACATCCTGGAACTCGTCTTCAACGCCGACCGGCGCGTCAACGAAGCGCACTGGTGCGATCGCATCGCGGAGCAGATCGAGCGCGGAGAGATCGACTGGACCTCCCAGGTGCCCGAGGAGCTCCAGCGCAAAGTCACCTACCGAGAGCTGCCGGAGCCGGCGCTCGACACTCACGGAGAACAACGATGACCCGCCTGCGTGGCAATCCCTGGGCGGTGCTCGTCGCACTCTGCCTCGGCTTCTTCATGGTGCTGCTCGACCTGACGATCGTGAACATCGCGATCCCGAGCATGATCAGAGACCTGCATGCGTCGCTCGACGACGTGCTCTGGGTCCTCAACGCATACACGCTCACTTACGCCGTGCTGCTGATCACCGCGGGCCGGCTCGGCGATCGCTTCGGGCAGCGCAACCTCTTCACCGCCGGTCTCGTCGTCTTCACGCTCGCCTCCGCCGCCTGCGGATTGGCACAGACGCCGGATCAGCTGATCGCCTTCCGTGTCGTGCAGGCGATCGGCGGCGCCATGCTGACACCGCAGACGACCGCGATCATCATGATGATCTTCCCGCCCCAGGCCCGCGGCGCGGCGTTCGGCATCTGGGGCGCGATCGCCGGCATCGCGACGACGATCGGCCCGATCGCCGGCGGCGTCCTCGTCACGTACATCAACTGGCGCTGGATCTTCTACGTCAACGTGCCCGTCGGCTTCGTCGCCGTCGCCATGAGCCTGCTCATCATTCCCAACCGCCGCTCGGAGCGGCGCTCGCCGCTGGCCCTGCTCAGCGTCGTCCTCGCCTCGGCAGCGCTCTTCTGCATCACGTTCGGCCTGATCGAAGGCCAGCGCTACGAGTGGGGGACGTTCGCCAGGCTGCTGGGCGTCCCGCTGACGATCCCGGAGATGATCGTCGCCGGCTTCGTGCTCCTCGCCGTCTTCCTCGTCTGGGACGCGCGGCAGGCGTCCCCGCTGGTGCCGCATGAGCTGCTGCGCAACCGGAACTTCTCGCTGACCTCCGGCATCGCGGCGGCGCTCAACTTCGGCATGATCGGACTCTTCCTGCCGCTCGCGATCTTCCTCCAGTCCGCCCTCGGGTTCAGCGCGTTGACGGCGGGTCTGACCCTGCTACCGATGTCACTCTGCTCGATGGCGACGGCGCCGTTCGCCGGCCGGCTGGTCGACCGGATCGGGGGCAAGTACCTCATCGTGGGCGGCCTCTTCGGCTTCGCGCTGGGGATGGCGATGATCGACCTGGAGGCGGGGACCGGCACCACCTGGCTGACGATCCTCCCCGGTGCGCTCGTCGGCGGCGTCGGTATGGGCTTCACGTTCGCCCCGCTCGTCACCGTCGCCATGCGTGACGTCCCCGGCCCGCTGAGCGGGGCCGCGTCCGGCCTCTACAACACGGTGCGGCAGCTCGGCGGCGCGGTCGGCAGCGCGATCGTCGGGGCGGTACTCGAGATCCAGCTCTCGGCGACGCTCCACAGTCAGGCGCTGGCCAACGCGAACCAGCTGCCGGCGGCGTTCCGTTCACCGTTCGTCAAGGCGTTCACCAACGCCGGTAGCGGCGTCCTCGTGGGAGGCGCGCCCGCCGGGGTGTCGACCAGCCAGCTCCCCGCAGCGGTCGCGGAGCAACTGGCGCATGTCGGCCAGCGCGTCTTCGAGCTCGGGTTCATCGACGCCATGCGGCCGACGCTGCTGGTGCCGATCGTCGCCCTGGTCATCGGATCGGTGGCCGGCCTGGCGATTCGTCAGCGGCCCCGAGCCGTAGTCCGAGCGGAGGAGCCACCGCTGCCGATCGCGGCCGGCGAATAGGACTGACACCCGGCCACGGGTGCCGCTCCCTGCCGGCGAGTGCGGGGAGGACGCGGAGGTTGATCCGACCATCCATCTCGGGTCATCGCCTGGTCGGTGGGTGGCTCGCCGGTGGCGATCACCACGCGCCGGTTCAGGTCGAACGGGAGCCGGAGGACGCGTGAGCGGGCGGCGCGAGCGACGGACTCCGAGTGCCGGCTGGATCACCGCGGTTCCGACGCCCACC
>JBAPVZ010000768.1:0-2501 GCA_049283435.1 Candidatus Dormiibacterota bacterium | reverse complement strand
ACCTGGTTCTGGTAGACGAGATAGTCCTCGAGGAAGATCGCATCCCAGCCGGAAGCCTCGGCGAGGCTCGCGAGCTCGGGAAAGGCGCGAGGCCCGCCGGGGCCGGCGTTACCCAGACTGATCGCGTAGCGCATGTCTATCACCCCCGAGCCGTAGTCATCGACGGCGCCCCGCCATCGTCGCACAACGGGCCGCGACCGCAGCGAAGGCCCGAGCACCGACGGCCGGCGCCGGCCGGCTCCCCTTACCCGTTGCCGTTGCCGTTGCCGTTGCCATGCCCATTCCCGTGCCCGTTCCCATTGCCGTTCCCGCCCGGCGCGGGGGTCGTCGTGCGCGGGCCCGTCGACGGCGGCCCGCTCAGGACGAGCCCGGACGGCGTCGACGGCGTCTTCTGGCTCTCGCTCGTGCCGGGCAGCAGCCAGACGTGGTTGCCCTGCTGGACCAGGCCGGAGGGCGGCGTGTACCACTGATTCGCCGGGACGTTCATCGCGGCGAGCGCGCCCTCCATGAACTTCTGCCAGCCGGGGGCCGCGACGTAGACGGCGTCGTTGCCGAGGCTCACGCTCTCCGACTGGTTGCCGAACCAGAACGCGGTCGCGATGCTCGGCGTGTAGCCGACGACCCAGCCGTCGGTGAAATTCTCGGCCGTTCCGTCCTTCGACGCGACCGTGTGGCCGGGGACGGTCAGCGGCGAGCCTGGACCGAACATCGCCTGCCGGTTCTGGTCGTTGGACATGATCGTCGCCATGATGTACGCGACCTGCGGGCTCACCACCTGCTTCGCGACCGCGGCCGGGTTCAGCTGATAGACGAGCGCGCCGCCGGCCGAGGTCACCTTCTCGATCCCGGTCGGCGGGTGATAGACACCCAGGTCGGCGAGGGTTGCGGCGCCGACCGCCATGTCGAGCGGCGTCTCGTAGTAGCCGCCGAGCGTCAACGAGGCCCCGAACGACGACGCGGCATCGGTCGTCGTCCAGTACGCGTTGCCGTTCGCGTCGGTATGACCGGCGTAGACGTTCGCGCCCATCGTCCGCGCCTCGTCGACGACGGTCGGGACGCCGAGCGAGAGCTCCGTGTAGACGGCCGGGATGTTGTAGGAGTTGCCCATGCACGTCTGCAGGACGCAGCTCGGGAACGAGGTCGGGTCGTAGTTGAGCGGTCGGTAGCTCTCCGGGACGTAGTCGATCGGCTGGTCCGGAATCGGCGTCACCATCGTGTACTGCTTGCTCTGGATCGCGGCCGTGTAGGTGAAGATCTTGAACGACGAGCCGGGATGCCGCGGCACGTCGGTCGCGTAGTTGTACTGGCCGCCCCACCGGTCGGGGAACGCCGAGCCGACCATCGCGGTGACGCCGCCCGTCGCCGGATCGATCGAGACCATCGCCCCCTGCTGCTCGTGGTTTCTCAGGTTCGCGTTCACGTTCTGCGTGATCGCGTTCTGCGCGATTGACTGGAGGGTCGGGCTGAACGTCGTCGTGACGCGCAGACCGGCCGTCTCGATGGCGGCGATGCTGCCGCCCGCGAACTTGGCCGCCAGCTCCTGCGCGACCCAGTCCACGAAGGCCGGATCCTGGTCGATCGAAGCGCCCGCCAGCTGGAGCTGCGGTTGCAGGGTGACCGCGTAGGCCTGGGTCGCCTGCTGCTGGGTGATCATCTTCTGCTTGACCATCGCCTGCAGCACCTGGTGCTGGCGATAGCGCGCCGTGGCGTAGTTGGCGAGCGGGTTGTAGAGGTTCGGATTGCGCGGCAAGCCGGCGAGCATCGAGGCCTGCGCGAGCGTCAGCTGGCTCGTGTTGACGCGGAAGTAGTTCTGGGCGGCCGCCTGCGTTCCCTCCGCGTTGTTCCCGTACTCGACCGTGTTGAGGTACATCTGCAGGATCTGGCTCTTCGAGTACATGTGCTCGACCTGCAGCGCGAGGATCGCCTCCTTGATCTTGCGGCTGTAGGTCTGGTCCGAGTTCTGTAGCAGCCGGACTTTCACCAGCTGCTGGGTGATCGTCGACGCCCCGGACGTGATCTGCTGGGCCCGCCAGTTGCCGTAGGCGGCCCGGGCGATCGCGAACGGGTTGATCCCCGGCTCGGTCCAGAAGCCGGAATCCTCGATCGCGACCGTCGCCTCCGGCAGCCAGGTGCCCATCTGCTTGAGCGGCTGCTGATAGTGCTCGATGCCGGCGGGATGCAGGTCGGCCATCAGCGAACCGTCGCTTGCGTAGACGAGCGTGTCGTTGGGGAGGGGCTGCATCGTCAGGTCGTGCGCATCGGGCAGATTCGAGGCGTAACTGATGTAGCCGGCCGAGCTGCCGAGGAACGCCGCCAGCGCGACGACGACGACGAGCGTCGCCTTCGCGACGACCGGCAGGGCGCCGCGCTGCTCCCTCGCCCGCAGATCATCGCCCCCGCGAGCGGTTCTGACACGTCTGCCCCGATGGGCGCTGGCTCGCAGCCGGCGGCCTCGAGCGTCGCGCTGCGGATAGCCCGAGCGGCTCTCGGCGCCCTCCGTC
>JBAPVZ010000767.1:0-1518 GCA_049283435.1 Candidatus Dormiibacterota bacterium | reverse complement strand
GCCGGGCACGACGTTTGCCGACGTCGCCGGCGTCGAGGACGCGAAGCAGGAGCTGCTGGAGGTCGTGGACTTCCTGCGGCGGCCGGCGCACTACGAGCGGCTGGGGGGCACGATCCCGAAGGGCGTCCTCTTGATCGGGCCGCCTGGCACCGGCAAGACGCTGCTCGCTCGAGCCGTTGCCGGCGAGGCGAAGGTGCCGTTCTTCAGCGTCGCCGCGTCGGAGTTCGTCGAGGCCATCGTCGGCGTCGGCGCCTCACGCGTCCGCGACCTGTTCCAGAAGGCGCGGGCCGCCGCGCCGGCGATCGTGTTCATCGACGAGCTGGATGCGATCGGACGCAGCCGCGCCGCCGCCGTCCGTCTGGGCGGCACCGACGAGCAGGAGCAGACCCTGAACCAGATCCTGACCGAGATGGACGGGTTCGACGCGCGTGAAGGCGTGATCGTGATCGCGGCGACGAACCGCGCCGACGTCCTCGACCAGGCACTGCTTCGGCCCGGCCGCTTCGATCGCCAGGTGACGGTGCTTCCACCCGACCGGCGGGGCCGCGCCGCGATCCTGCGCATCCACACCAAGAGCGTTCCGCTCGCCGGCGACGTCGACCTGGACCAGGTCGCGTCCGAGACGCCCGGCATGGTCGGCGCCGACCTCCGCAACCTCGTCAACGAGGCGGCCCTGATCGCGACCCGCCGCGACCGCGAGAAGGTGACGAAGGCGGACTTCTCGGAGGCGATCGAGAAGCTGCTGCTCGGTGGCGAGCGCGGCATCCGCCTCTCGCCGCAGGACCGTGAGCGCACCGCCTATCACGAGTCCGGTCACGCGCTGCTCGGCCTGCTCATCCCGGGCGCCGACCCCGTGCGCAAGGTGACGATCGTGCCTCGAGGCAAGGCGCTCGGCGTCACCGTGCAGAGCCCGGTCGACGATCGCTTCAATCTCAGCGAGGACTACCTGCGCGCACGCATCATCGGCGCGCTCGGCGGCCGGTCGGCGGAGAAGCTGATCTACGGCGTCGTCACGACCGGCGCCGAGAACGACCTTGCCGCGGTGACGCAGATCGCGCAGCAAATGGTCGTCCGGTGGGGCATGTCGGATCGCGTGGGCCCGCTCAACTATGCGGATGAGCAGGAGCGCGCAGGCCCGGTCGCGACCCGCCCCTACAGCGAGTCGACCGGCCGCATCATCGACGAGGAGGTGCGCCGCATCGTCGACGAGTGCCACGACGAGGCGGAACGCCTGCTGCAGCAATACCGGGACAAGCTGGAGGCGCTGACCCGCGCGCTCCTCGAGGAGGATTCACTCGACGAGGCGGAGATCCTGCGGGTCGCGGGACTGACGCCGGCTACCGTCGCCGGTACGCCGGATACACCGGGTGATACGCGGTTGGCGCCGGCACGCTAGCGGTCGCGGGCCGCGACACCGCCGCCGACGCGACCACCTCGGGTTGGTTGCTGCGTCCGGTGCGGATCGCCGCCAGCACCGTGTTCGCGATCGCCTGCTGCCCGGCGTCGTTCGGATGGTAG
>JBAPVZ010000766.1:0-7531 GCA_049283435.1 Candidatus Dormiibacterota bacterium | reverse complement strand
AGGCGAGCCCGGAGGCCGAGGACGGATGCGGTGCCGGCCGTGAGACCGGTACCCCGCGGCTCGCGAGCTGCTCCCGCAGGTTGACCCCGCCGAGGTAGAAGCCGATCTCGGCACGCAGTTCCTGGAGGAAGTCGCTGACGTGATCGGCCGACTGGGCGCCGACGTCGGCGACCAGCGCCACGCCGCGCTCGCGCAGCTCGGCCAGCTGCCGGGTCGCGGTCTCGCTGCGTCCGTCGACCTCGATCGTGAAGCCGTCCTCGTCGGACAGGCGCAGCCGCGTCCACCAGCCGATCCCCCGCGGCACCGTGCGGTGCAGCAGATGAGCGGTGCCCTGATTGCCCGGCCCGAGCGCCGCGCTGAACGTGACTCCGTGGCGAAACCGCAGATCCTCCAGGTGGCGGTCAAAGCTCTCGAACCACTTGTCGTCCAGCTCCCCGCCGATCCGCTCGAAGAACGTGCTCAGGCCCTCGGAGCGGACGCTTGCACCGCGGGCGTCGGCGATCGCGCGCAGCCGGCGCAGGCTGCGCCCGAAGAGCTCCAGGCGCTCCACGGCACGGCGGAGCACCGCGTCCGGGTAGTCGCCGAAGCCGCGCAGGATCTCGCGCTCGCCGTGCACCGCGGTGCTCGCCAGCGAGTACAGATCCCGCACCAGGTCGGGATGACGGAGGCAGTCCGCGAACACCTCCTGCCGGTAGTGGATCGCCTCGGGCTCCTCGAGGCTGGCCAGCACACCCCGCCTCGCCACCTCGAGCAGGAAGTCGTCGCCGTCCGCCATCGCGCGCAGCACGATCTCGAGCTCCAGATCCTGCACGAGCGTCTCGGCACCCGCGGCGAGCGGGGTGCCGTCCCCGGCTCCGTCCCGGTGCAGGAGTCGCACCCTCATCGGCGCCACCGGTCCCGGAGCCGCGGGTAGCTCAGTCCGTGGCGCTCGGCGATCGTGTCCGCGTAGGCGCGTCCGTCGGCCGGCCGGCGGACGACCCGGTAGGTCCGTTCGCCCGGCTGCTCGGCGTTCATCGTCGCCACCATGCTCACCGTCTGCGGGCTCAGGCTCGCCAGCTCGTCGAGGAACGTCACGTAGACGCACAGCGCATCGAGGTCGACGAGCCGCCCCAGCATCCGGCGACTGAGGAACCGCGCATCCCGCAGCGCGGTCGAGGTGAACACCTCGTTCAGGATCACGACGCTGCGTGGGGTCGCCTGCTCCAGGATCTCGTGCATGCGCAGCAGGTCGCTCTGCAGCTTGCCGACGAGATCCCGCAGGTCCTCCTCGCGCTCGAAGTGGGTGAAGATGCGGTCGCAGAGGGAGAGTCGCACGCCGACCCCCGGGACCGGGCACCCGAGCCGCGCCAGATGATGGAGCTGCCCGAAGGTCCTCGCGAGCGTCGACTTGCCGCCCTGGTTGGGCCCGGTGACGACGAGGATGCGTTCTTGGCCCTGGAGGAGGAGGTCGTTCGCCACGACGGATCCCCCGTCCGGCACGCGCTTTAAGGCCAGCGCCAGATCGAACGTGCGCTCTGCGGACAGCGCCTTGGTCCCGCCACTGACGGTCGGGTAGGTGAGCTCGAGGCCCGCCGACCGGAGGCGGCGAACGTGTTCCAGGATCGCCAGGTAGAACTGGATCTCGCGGTCGAAGCGGGCGATCGTCGAATCCTCGTAGTCGCGATGCCGCTCGCAGTAGTCCTCGAGCCTCCTGAACGTGTCGCGGTGCAGCCGTGCCACCCGCTCCAGCACCTGCGCCTCGATCGGGTTCATGTCCAGGCGCGTCGGGATCGCCGGATGCCGTGTCCGCACCGGACCCTGCTGGAAGCGCGCGAACGTGCGCGCGACCTCGGCTCCGTGGTCGGTCTCACCCCGATGGCGAGTGACCCGGATCCGGTTGCCGTCGATGTGCAGGCAGTAGCGCACCTGCCCGAGCTCCTCGATCAGCCGCCGGGTGTCGTCGTGAAGCGAGGTGAAGGCGTGGCCGCTCGTGTAGTCGCGCAGGTACGCCTGCAGCTCGCGCAGTCCGGGCGATCGCGGGTCGGCCCGAGCCAGACCTTCGTGCAGGGCGAGCACCGCGCGGCAGTAGACGGCGGCCCCGTCCAGGAACCAGGCCTGCTTCTGCTGCGGGTTGGGAACCCTCCCGATGCGATGCAGGTCGCGCCGCATCGCACGCATGCCGCGCGCGAATTCGTCGATCGGCCCCCGGACGTCGGCGCGCTCGAGGTCGCGAAACACCTGCTGCCGGCGTTCCACCGGCTCGACCGTGTCGAGGGCGATCCAGAAGAACGGCTGCAGCCGGTACTCGGCGCGGCCCTGGACGATCGTGTCGACGACCTGGTCCAGGCGCAGATCTCGAAAGCAGTCCGGCTCGCTCACCCGCGCGAGCTCGGCCTCCGAGAGAGCGCGGTCGAAGAGGACGCTCTCGAGCCGCCCCTGTCCCACGCTCCTACTGCGGGCCGTCGGGAAACCGCCGGCGCAGCCAGTCCACGATCGCCTGCAGCGGTGCGCCGGGGGTGAAGATCGCGGCGACGCCCGCCTGCTCCAGGGGCGCGATGTCCTCGTCGGGGATGATGCCGCCGCCGAAGACGAGGATGTCGGTCGCGTCGCGACGGTCCAGCTCCTCGATGACGGCCGGGAAGAGCGTCATGTGCGCGCCCGAGTGCAGGGACAGGCCGATCACCTGCGCGTCCTCCTGGATCGCCGCCTCGACGACCATGCTCGGGGTCTGGCGAAGCCCGGTGTACACGACCTCGTAGCCGGCATCGCGCAGTGCCCGCGCGACGACCTTGACGCCCCGATCGTGGCCGTCGAGCCCGACCTTTGCGAGCACGATGCGGACCGGCCGCGGCGGTGCCTGGGAGACCATCAGCCAGCGTCCATCAGATGATCGCGCGCTCGACGTAGGTGCCGAACACCTCGATCAGCGCGCCCATGATCTCGCCCTCGGTGCAGTAGGCGCGCACCGCGTCGAGGATCAGCGGCATCAGGTTCTCGTTCGGCTCGCGGGCCGCCTTCGTGATCTGCGCGAGCGTGTGAGACGCGCGCGCCTGATCCCGCCGGCGCCGCACCTCCTGGACGCGCGCGACCTGCGCCCCCTCCAGCTCGTGGCTGATGCGCAGGATCTCGACTGGATCCTCCGCGTTGCCCTCGGTGAGCCGGTTGACCCCGACGACGACCCGCCGCTCCTGCTCGAACTCCTGCTGGTAGCGAAAGCTGGCGTCGGCGATCTCCTTCTGGAAGAACCCGGCCTCGATCGCCGGGATGACGCCGCCGTACTCGTCGATCCGTTCGAAATACGCCTCCGCCTCCGCCTCCAGCCGATCGGTCAGCGATTCCAGGTAGTAGGAGCCGCCGAGCGGATCGATCGTGTTCGCGACGCCCGTCTCCAAGGCGATCACCTGCTGCGTCCGTAGCGCGATGCGCGCGTTCTTGTCGGTCGGGAGCGCGAGCGCCTCGTCCATCGCGTTCGTGTGCAGCGACTGGGTCCCGCCGAGCACCGCGGCGAGTGCCTCGATCGCGGTCCTCGTCACGTTCAGCTCCGGCTGCTGCGCGGTAAGCGAGCAGCCCGCCGTCTGCGTGTGGAAGCGAAGCTTCCACGAGCGCTCGCTGCGCGCGCCGTAGCGGTCGCGCAGGTGCCGGGCCCAGATCCGGCGGGCCGCCCGGAACTTCGCGATCTCCTCGAAGAAGTCGATGTGGGCGTCGAAGAAGAAGCTCAGCCGGGGGGCGAAGTCGTCGATGTCGAGACCCCGCTCGATCGCCGCCTCGACGTAGGCGAAGCCGTCCGCGAGCGTGAAGGCCAGCTCCTGCGCCGCGGTCGAGCCCGCCTCCCGGATGTGATAGCCACTGATCGACACCGGGTTCCAGCGCGGCACCTCGCGGGTGCAGTAGTCGATCGAGTCGATGACGAGGCGCATCGAGGGATCGGGGGGGAAGATGTACTCCTTCTGGGCGATGTACTCCTTCAGGATGTCGTTCTGCAGCGTGCCGCCCACCTGCGAGAAGGGGACGCCCTGCTGCTCGGCGACGGCGAGATACATGCAGAGCAGGATCGCCGCCGGGGAGTTGATCGTCATCGACGTCGTCACCGCTCCGAGCGGAATGCCGTCGAAGAGCGCTTCCATGTCCGCGAGCGAGTCGATCGCAACGCCGCAGTGACCGATCTCGCCGTGGCTGGTCGGCGCATCGGAGTCCTGCCCCATCAAGGTCGGCATGTCGAAGGCGACCGAGAGGCCGGTCTGCCCGTTCTGGAGCAGGTACTTGTAGCGAGCGTTCGTCTCCTCGGCGGACGCGAAACCCGCAAACTGGCGCATCGTCCAGAGCCGGCCGCGATACCCGCTGGGATGGATGCCGCGGGTGTAGGGGAACTCGCCGGGCCGCTCGAGCGGGCCCCGGACGTCGGAGGGTCCGTAGACCGGCTCCACGGGCAGGCCCGAGATCGTCGAGGTCTCGACGCCGTCCGCACGCAGGTCCGACCCCTCCTCGTGGGTAGCCGTCATACCGCCATTATCCCGCCGTCCCCCGCTGCGCCGGACGGAGTCCGAGCTCGACGATCGCGGCCGCCGCCGCGTAGGGACTCCCCCGCTCCAGCAGCGCCGGGTCGTCGAGCAGGCGCCGTCGCGCCACCTCGCGCGCCTGCTCGGCGACCAGGTCCGCGGTCTCCGCGGCGAGCTCGGCGCGGCGGCGCCGCTCCAGCTCGCCGGTCGACTCCTGCCACGCTCGGTGCCGATCCAGTGCGGCGAGCAGCTCGTCCGTGCCCTCGCCGCGGACCGCGACCGCCGCGACGATCGGCGGCTTCCAGTCCGCCTTGGTGCGCGACGCCATGTTCAGCATCGTGCGCACCTCCTGCTGCGTCCGCTGCGCGCCCCCGAGGTCGGCCTTGTTGACGACGAAGAGGTCGGCGATCTCCAGGATGCCCGCCTTCAGCATCTGCACGCCATCACCCTGGCCCGGCGAGAGCACGACGACCGTCGCGTCGGCGACGCTCGCGATCTCGAGCTCCGACTGGCCGACACCGACCGTCTCCACGAGCACGCGGTCGAACCCGAACGCCCCGATCAGACGCAGAGCCTCGCGGGTCGCCAGCGAGAGGCCCCCCAGGTGGCCGCGCGCCCCCATCGAGCGGATGAACACGCCCTCGTCCCCGGCGTGCCGCTGCATGCGGATGCGATCGCCGAGGATGGCGCCGCCGGTGAACGGGGAGTTGGGATCGACCGCGAGCACGGCAACCCGATGCCGTTCGGCACGCAGCCGCTCGATCAGCGCGTCGACGAGCGTCGACTTGCCGCTGCCGGGCGCTCCGGTGAAGCCGAACACCCGCGGCCGCGCCGCGACGCCGCCGACCGCCTCCAGCAGGTCCCGCACGGCGGGATCGCGACGCTCGGCGAGCGAGATCGACCTGGCGAGCGCGCGCACCTGACCGGCGCGGAACGCCGGCACCAGATCGTCGATCATCGAGGGCTAGGACGTCTGGCCGATCCAGCGGACCGAGTAGTCGCGGCCGAGCACCAGGACGAGCGCGCCCGGCTGGGTCCCGGAGACCGGCGGCTGACCCTTGACCACCTTGGCGCCGTAGTAGGACGCCAGCCACTGCACCGTCTGCGGGTCCTTGCCGCCCGAGGTGTCGTAGAGGACCGACGACGCCTGCGGGGAGTCTCGGATCGTCGGCGCGGTGTGGAAACCGATCATGGAGAGAGCCGACGTCACCTGTGACCCCATCTGGTCGAGGCTGTAGCTCCCGTTGACGACCTGCACGGTCGCCTTCTCCTTCGACGCCGCCGGCGGCACGAGCAGGGCGCCGAAGTACTGGTGCAGCTGGGCGTAGGACTGGTCGTTGGGGCAGAGGTAGTAGTTGCCGCAGACGTTCAGGAAGTTGTCGGTGTCGATCGAGACGCGGGCCGTCTGCGAGCTGTCGACCGACTTCGACCAGTCGTAGATCGCCGTCAGGTCGGTCAGCGTGAGATCGGTCGACATGTCCTTTTGCACCGCGTTCATGATCGCCGGCGCCTGCGTGATCGCGTTGATCGAGGTCGCCTTCTTGCGGATGCCCTCGATGATCAGCTGCTGGCGCTGGGCCCGCGCAAAGTCGCTCGCCTGCGAGGGCTCGGTCGCGTGGCGCGAGCGGGCGATCTCGAGGGCCTGCTCGCCGTTGACGTGCTGGCAGCCCGCCTTGAAGTGGATCCCGCCCTTCATGTAGCCGTCGGAGTAGTTCGGGTACTGGGTGTCGTCGAGCGGCGAGGAGAGGCACACGTCGATGCCGCCGAGCGCATTGACGATGTCTCGAAAGGCGGCGAAGTCGACGCCGACGTAACCGTCGAGGTGGAGTCCGGTGACCTGGCTCACGACCTGCATGGCGAGCTTCCCACCGCGGTCCTTGTCGCTCGGCGGGAGGTCGTACATCGCGTTCGAGTAGGCCGTGTTGATCTTGTTGTCCACGGTCTGGCCGTTGACCTGGTAGGTCACGTTGAGGTCTCGTGGGATCGAGGCCTCGACGGCATGGTGGTTGGCGGTGTCGAGCCGCAGCACCATGATCGAGTCGGTCAGATAGGGCGCGTCATTCTGCGTGCCGCCGTAGCCGACGAGCAGCAGGTTCACCGGCTCGCCGCGCTGCACCTTCCAGGCGACCGAGCCGGCCGCCGGATGGATCTGGTCGATCGGGTTGCCGACGTTCAGCGAGTCGTGCAGGAAGTTGACCGTCCGCCACGCGAAGACTCCCAGCACGACGATGACGACGGCCAGCAGGACCGCACCGACGCGGCGCCCGGTGATCGGGGGCATCCGGAACCCGCCGGAGGCGGAGCGCCGGGGCGCACGGGCCCGCGCTCGCGCATTGCCGCGAGGGCTCGACCACTGCGTTCGTGGCCGCTCGTAGCCCGGCCGTTCGGCGCCGGCGCCTGTGTAGCGCGAGCGGCGAGCGCGGATCGGTGGCTTCTCGTCTCCGTTTCTGTGGTCGTTCACCTCTACCTTCCTGCACGATGCTGTGATGTTCGAGTGGGACGGTGCCGGGAGGGAGACCCGGTGCGCCTCTGGCTCTCCCGCGGAGCCGGCGGCGACTCAGTGGTTGCTCGTGACCGCGACAATGATGACGACAACGAGGGTGATGAGCAACTCCAGGCTGGAGACCGCGCCGAGGATGATACCGACGAGCGCCAGCGCTTGCCCGCGCAGTACTCCGCCGCTCTCGCGAATCTTCGTCCGTGACGAGAGCCCGAGGAAGAGCGCGACCGGGCCGAGGACGCCGAAACAGCACAGCAGACCGGCGATGCCGAGGATGAGCGAGACGACCGCCATCGTGTCCATGTCGCCCGGTGCGACGCCGGGCGCCGGCGGGAACACCTGTCCGGGCGCCGCCGGCGCCGGTGCGTTCGGTGCCCCCGGCGCCGTCCAGCCGCTCGCCGAGGGGGCCAGGGGACCTGGCGGTGCTGCGTTGGGCGGCTGCCAGCCTCCCGGCCCGGAATAGCCACCCGGCCCGGAATAGCCTCCCGGCCCGGGATAGCCACCCGGCCCGGGATACCCACCCGGCCCGGGATACCCACCCGGCGCCGCCGGCTGG